>RXIL01000009.1 GCA_004212085.1 Candidatus Methanolliviera hydrocarbonicum | reverse complement strand
TAGGGGAATCATCGGTTTCGGCCTCTCAAACGTCAAAGGCCTTAAACGAGTTCCAACACCCCCACACATGATGCATGCCTTCATAGCTCTATCAACTTGCAATCATCCAAATATCTTTCCAAAGACCCCTTTCTTCTTATTCTGACCTATGGAATCAAACTCTCTGACCAGTTCCTTTTGCCTCTCGTTTAACTTCTTTGGAATGGTTACCTTTACTTTAACCTTCTGATCTCCCCGTCCATAACCATGTAGGTGTGGGATTCCCTGCCTCTTCAAGAGAAAAGTGGTGTGTGTCTGCGTTCCGGGAGGTATCTTCATCTCAGCCTCTCTTCCATCGAGCGTTGGAACCTCTACCTCATCTCCGAGCACCAGTTGACCAAAACTTACGGGTAGATCGCACAGGATATCATCTCCATCCCTTCTGAAGAGATCGTCTTCTTTTATATATATCACGACGTACAGATCTCCGGGAATATCTCCATATTCTCCTTCGCCAACAATTCGCAATCTAGATCCGTCTTCGACGCCTGGAGGTATCTTAACTTTCATCCGCTTCTCTTGAATTGTCCTTCCCGTTCCGCCGCATCTGGGACAGGGATCTTTTATTACCACACCTTCTCCACCACAATCCGGACAGGTGGTTATATTCATGAATTGTCCAAAAGCTGTCCTCCTCACATTCTGTATCTGTCCTCTTCCATCGCACCTTGGGCACTTCTCTGGGGAAGAACCGGCCTTACTCCTTCTGCCGTTACATTCCGGGCAAATCCCATACTTCCTAACATTTATCTCCTTATTGATCCCAAAGGCGGCATCTTTAAGGCTAATCTTTAGGTCATATCGTATGTCAGCACCCCTTCTCGCCCTTTCACTTCTATTAGAGAAACCGCGATTGAAGAAGCTTCCTCTGCCATTGGAGAAACCGAAATTAAAAAAATTTTCGAAGATGTTCCCAAGTCCGAGATCTCCGAATATGTCGTCGAAGTTCACTCCCCTGAAGATGTCTTCCGTTGAATATCCACTTATTCCTGCTTCTCCGAACATATCGTACTGCTTTCTCTTCGTGTCATCCGAAAGAACAGCGTATGCCTCTGATATCTCCTTAAACTTCTCCTCCGCATCCGGGTTCTTATTAATGTCCGGATGGTGCTTCATCGCGAGCTTTCTATACGCTTTTTTTATCTCTTCCTTGCTCGCATCCTTTGAGACGTCCAATGTCTCGTAGTAATCTTCTGCCACCGCTAATCACTTAATTAATCTTTTACCTCATAATCCGCATCTATATAATCGTCCCCTTTCCCTTCTTGATCTGCCGGGCCTTGCTCTTTTTTTTCTTCTCCTGCTTGCTGTTGTTGGTATATGATATTACCTATCTCCTGTGACGCCTTCATCAGTTCGTCCTGCCTTTCCTTTATCTTGGCGATATCTTTCTCCTTAACAGCGTTTTTAAGATCATCTTTTATCTTTTCGATCCTATCTTTTGTCGAAGCGTCGATCTTATCTCCGTATTGACTAAGCGTCTTCTCGGTAGTATAAACGAGCGAATCCGCATTATTTATCAGCTCGATCTCCTCTTTCTTCTTCCTATCTTCCTCTGCATATCGCTCCGACTCCTTCACCTTCTCATCTATCTCCTCTTCATTGAGTTTTTGTGGTGCAGTGATCGTTATCTTCCTCTCCTCTCCGGTTCCCTTGTCTTTGGCAGATACGTTCAATATTCCATTTGCATCTATATCAAACGTAACATCTATCTGTGGAACACCTCTTGGAGCCGGAAGGATACCAGTTAGCGTAAATCTCCCGAGAGAAACATCGTCTCTCGCCATAGCCCTCTCCCCTTGAAGTACGTTTATCTCTACGCTCGTCTGGCTATCCGCCGCCGTCGTAAATACTTGACTCTTCTTCGTCGGAATTGTCGTGTTCCTCTCGATGAGCTTCGTGGAGACACCGCCGAGAGTCTCTATTCCAAGAGAAAGAGGAATTACATCTAGGAGTAATACATCTTTCACCTCTCCCGCCAGAATTCCTGCCTGTATCGCCGCTCCCATTGATACACACTCCATTGGATCGACTCCCCCCTCTGGTTTTACCCCAGAGATCTCCTCAACGAATTTTCTCACGATCGGCATCCTCGTAGGTCCGCCAACGAGTATCACCTTATCCGCCTTTGTGAGTTTTGCGTCTTGCATTGCCTGTTTGACAGGTTCCCTGCACTTCTCCACGATCGGTTCTACCAATGATTCCAGCTTGGATCTTGTTATACTCATCACGAGGTGTTTTGGACCGGTTGAATCCGCCGTTATATACGGGAGGTTTATCTCCGTCTCCATCGTACCACTCAACTCTATCTTAGCCTTCTCCACGGCGTCTTTGAGTCTTTGCATCGCACTTGCATCATTTTTAAGATCCATATCATTTTCTTTCCTGAATTCCTCGATCACGTAGTCCATCAAGATTTCATCCATGTCATTTCCGCCGAGACTAGTATTACCGCTCGTCGATTTAACGTCGAAGACCCCTTCCCCATACTCCATTATCGTACAGTCTAGCGTACCTGCCCCAAAGTCGAATATCAATATGTCAAGATTCTCTTCCTCTTTATCGAGCCCGTAGGCAAGTGAGGCGGCGGTTGGTTCGTTCACAAGCCTCTTAACATTCAATCCTGCGATCTTCCCGGCGTCTTTCGTTGCCTGCCTCTGATTATCATTGAAATACGCAGGAACGGTTATTACGGCGTCATTGACAGGTCCTCCTAAGAATTCTTCCGCGTCTTTCTTTATCTTCTGTAGAATGAATGCGGAGATCTCTTGGGGTGTGTATTCCTTCCCATAGGCTTTTGCCTTGTAATTAGTCCCCATCTTCCTCTTCATCGCTGTGATCGTCCCCTCGGGATTTTTTATCGCCTGCCTCCTCGCAGGCTCTCCGACAAGTCTCTGCCCATCTTTTGTAAATGCGACCACGGACGGTACAGCTTTCCCATAGGGTGTCATTCCTTCCGCTGACGGGATGATCGTCGGCTTACCCCCCATCATGACCGCCGCTGCGGAGTTGGAAGTTCCCAAATCAATACCTATAATCTTTTCCTTTTTAGCCATTCTCTTTCACCTCTCTGGTTTTTTAGCTACTTTAACTACAGAATATCTGATGACCTTTGAATTTAACTTGTAACCTCTTCTAAATTCTTCCAAAATCGTATCCTCTTCACAATCGTCTCTCTCCTCTACAGATAAAACCTCATGCAAGAAGGGGTCGTATCTCTTACCGATGCTCTCTATTTCTTTTAAACCCTTCTCCTTTAAAATATTTTTGAGTTGATCATAGATTAGCATGATACCCACCAACCTCTCATCTTCCTCGGTCTCAAACCAGTTCTCAATACACTTTTCCATACCCTCATAGACGTCTATCAGTTTTAATATCAAAGACTCGCCCGCAGTCTTTTTGTACTCCTCGATCTTTTTGTCCATCACCTTTTTATAGTTATCAAATTCAGCCTGTAGATATTTTAATCTCTCCAGATACTCGTTTGATCTTGTTTTCTCCTCCTCTAAATCTTTTTTGAGTTGTTCTATCCTCGTTTCAAGTTCTTTATATTCTTCTCTTTCTTCCGATGATAATTCCGTTTCTTCGCATACCATTATAATACCCCTTGGCTGAATTGAAGAGAATTCCCCTAACTATTTGTCAGTAGTAATTTGTAGTTATATATAAAGGTTTCGACTAACTCAGTCTACTTCGATGGTTGGAATAAGAAGATAAATTTATCTTTTGGGTGGCCTTATTCCTCATGCAACCAGATTCACCGGTAACCTTCGTATCCGGAGCGTTCATACTTCTCTTGTAATGATCTCATCGCCTCCATAAACTCCTTCCAAGTAGAATAGGTCCCGTCCTCCTCCGCCATTTTTTGGAGCTGCTCGTCGAATTGTTTCAGCACCATCATTATGATGCCCACCAGTCTCGGCGTGTTCTTCTCCAAACTACTTACGATCGAGTCCATTACGACATCTACCAATTCTTCCACATCTTCCTTCTTCATTCTCCCTTCGAACATTTTATTCTACACATCCATCTTTATATTGTGAATAAAACTCATCAGAGAGATCTTCCACAACATTCACGCCCTCTAGCCCTTTTATTCTACATCTTCAGGCAAATTTACCCTCTCTTTACCCTTTCTATCTCTTCATTCACCTTCTTGGGTTCATATTCTAACTCTTCATTGTATCTCTCCAATCCACGGAGATACTCTTCTCTTGGTGGATATCCAAATCCAAAGTAGAACGCTGGACGTTCATCTTTCTCTTTATAGCCACCTCGATTACTACGCTTTTAACGTTATTTAATATTTTTGTATAAATATCTCTGCGAAGTTACGAACAACCACTCAAATCAACCGATCGCGAAGCCAACGGTGAATGTCATCGAGTGCGGGTGGATACACGTTAAATACCTCTATCTCCTCTGGAAATTGGATCCAATGTCTCTCTCCAAAGAATAAAATTCCATTCTCTCCATCCTTGAGCGTTTCACCTATCTTCTCGGCCACGTATCTATACCTCTCCTCACTCGCATCCATATAGAATTTAGATATCTTCGTCCTCACTTTTTCGTTCTTGAGCCCGATCGCGAGGCATCTCTCCCAATCCGTGCACGCCTCAGCCAGTTCTCTCTCTTCCGTCCCCACGAGTTCTGCCCCCTTCTCGCATTCACCCCTCACGAGTTCATAGCTCTCTTTATTTAACTTTTCCAGCTCTTTTATTCCGTTCTCTCCGGATAGGAAGAGCAGTTCATGATAAATTTTGGCGATTTTACCCACCTTCTCTTCCATATTCGCTGTTTGCTCCCTTATCTCCTCCCAATAGCGTTTGATCAAGGTTTTATAATCTTCTGGGGCATCTTCCCATGTATATACGAGTGGAATAAAACATATCTTCCTCTTCCCTTTGAATCGTTCGGCCGATGGTCTCTCTATCTTACCAATCCTCTCAGACATTTGATACACCCAACCCATGAATGGTTTGGAGAGACGGGATATATATCTTTTATCTTCGGCCTCTGTTGGGAATCAAACTTCTCTAACTGCTCATTCCCAAAATTCCCAAAATTTATAAATAAAAAATTTTAATGGATACTAAATGAAGTTTGAAGAGAGAATGAAGGCACTTGAGGTGCCACTTTTGGATGTGAGATTCCTGTTGGATAGAAGGTATCCAAAGGATTATACCATAAATTTCGTCTCGAACCACTACAGGCTAATAAAGGAGGATCGAAACGTTCTATTCAGGATCGCTTGTGAAAAAAAACTCTCAGAAGAAAGAATGAAAAAATTGGTCTCGATAGATTTTATAAAGGGGAAATCTGTGGTCATGGATGGGTACAACGTTCTAATAACGGTAGAAAGTTTAATTCTTGGGTATCCCGTTTTTTTGTGTGATGATGGCGTTTTAAAGGATATAAGGGCAATCTTTCATAGATACAGGATAAAAAAGGAGACAAAAGAATCACTGGAGAAGATAAAAACCCTATTATCAAAATATCTCCCAAAAGAAGTTATTTTCATCTTTGACGCCCAAATAAGCGAGAGTGGAAAGCTTTCCGCCCTAACAAGAGAGATCTTTGAAGAGATGAACACCTCCGTTTTGACGTCAAAAGATGCTGATTATCAGGTGAAAAGGCACAAGGATAACGTGGTTGCCACGAGCGATGGAAATATAATGGATAATGTGAGAAATATCGTTGATATACCTTCCCACGTCGGTGAAGAATTTGGATATCCATATTATAAACCAACAACCATGAGATTTTGTTTGAGCGGATGAGTGATTACGATGGGGGTGAAGAGAGCTTTGATGCGGGAGCTTCCCGAGATAGCAAAGATGTGGAAAAAACTTGAGCCGAATAATAGTCGTTATGATATGATAAAATTTTATATGTTATTCAGACAATATTTCTATGTCTATAAAAACAGAGAGAAAATAATTGGATTTGTGGCGGGAAGCGTCAAAAGTGATGTTAGATCCCATTTGAGCGCCATATACGTAAAGGAGGAATTCAGAAAAAAAGGAGTTGGAGAAAATCTTCTTAAAACGCTGGAAGCGGCGTTTGAGAAGAGTAATTTTAGCAAGATCACTCTCGAAGTTAAAGAAGATAATAAGGAAGCCATAGAGTTCTACAAGGGGCTTGGCTATGCGTTTGCTGGAAAAAAACCGAGATATTACGGCGAAAAAGATGCTTTGGTCTATTCTAAAGAGTTGTCACAAATCGAAGATTCGTGACCAAAACCACTTGTAGTCTTCCGGATAATTCAAAAATCTCAGTTTTTCTGGAGATCTTATCAGATCATACATCCCTTCACCCTTGAAGATGCCCAATTCTGGATACTCCCTTGCCTTTGTCCGCCTAACCCTTGGAACGCTTTTATAATTTTTATTTCTTATTAACCCGTCGCTGGTCTCGTAGTAAGTTCCCCCCCTCATCTTCCTAATCGGTTCATAGATGGAAGAAAACCTTCTTGAAACCCAATTTGCCATTTTGATCTCCTCCTCAAATGGATTTATCATGATGTGCCCGTAATTGGGGGGAATTATCACCTTATCTCCTTTCTCTGCTTCTACCAAGATCACATCCATGATCTTTTCAGGCCCCCTTTGAAGTAAATAGTGGGCTCTTCCCGCCAAAACCTCGTATATTTCGGCGTATGAGAGATCATTCTTCTTTGGGTGATAATGCCCGGCGGTTTTGAGATATTCCCTTCCAAGCGTTCCTGGAGGGATTACTGTAACGTCGTATCTAAGGTCGTTTTCGATAATTACCCTCCTATCATCTTCAGTAAGCGCCAGATCTCTATACATATAATAGAGAGGCACATTATCAGCGTTTTTAAACCATCTTTCATCGAAGATGACCTCTTTCATATCGTAGAGCATTCTTATATCGGGTGTATATATCTTCTCACCAAATCTCAGTTTCACGAAGACATTCCTCCAGGATTAGATAGTTGATTAAAGATTACTTTTCACTATATATAAAAAATGTGGAGGCATTTAGGAAAAGTATTAAGCTAATAGGGGGAAAAAAGTATATGGATTAATCCTCAAGGAATGATTCAAATGGAGTATGAAACCCTGAAATATGAAGAGAAGGATGCCACCGGGATTCTTACGCTCAATAGACCCAAACGACTGAACGCCATCAACGAGAAGATGGTGGATGAACTTGAAGGATTCTGGATGAAGAGAATGTATGACTTACATACAAGAGTAATCATCTTGACTGGTGCCGGGGAAAAAGGTTTTTGTGGTGGGTTGGATATGAAAGAGGACGCTCAAAAGATTTTTAATCTCAAGCCAAGTGAAATTTACCGTTTTCAGACGCGGATATCGAAACTTCAGCTTCTGATGCGCCAGGTTCCACAGCCTATCATCTGTGCGATTCACAAATCTGCGGTAGGGGGAGGATTTAGCTTCGCGATGGCATCAGACGTGCGAATCATAACGCCCGATGCAAGATTTTCTGCCGCCTATATCAACATCGGCCTAGGCGGCGCGGATGTCGGAAGCAGCTATTTTCTGCCGAGACTCATCGGAGCAGGGCGCGCCTATGAATTTTTATTGACGGGAGATTTCATGGACGCCGATGAAGCTTTAAAGCTCGGATTTGTGAGTCGTGTGGTTCCCCACGAGAAACTGATGGCAACGGCGATGGAGATGGCGAATAAGATGACATCAAAAAATCCTCTGGGATTGCGTCTAACGAAAGAGGCGATAAACCAGAATATCGATGCAGGAGGGCTGGAACAGGCGTTGCATATGGAGAATCGCAACCAAGTGATGTGTATCCTTCTTGCAAATAAACTATAAAAGGTTTAAGATCGAGTATAAGATCGTATTTATGGGTCTCCGGGCTTTCAAGCCCATAAATCCTATTTTGAGATACTATGTACCAATCACACCTCAATCAATGGATATAATCGCTCCACGATATCCTTGGCTCCATCTATAATCTCTTCGATCACCTCTTTCACACTCACCACCCCGTCGATGAGTCCAACGACCTCTCCACAGGAGATGATTCCTGTCTTGACATTTCCCGTGTTGAATGCCTCAAGGACATTCTCACCGGCGATGAGCGGTATGAGTTCCTCAATGCCCGCACCTTTTCTTTCTAACTCCGCTACCTTCTCTGCCGTCTCATTCTTAAAAACTCGTTCCATACTCTTGATAGAACGCAAAAGAGGTATGGTATCCGTCTCTTTGGCTTTTATAAGTGCCTCTTTGATATTAGGATGAGCCAAACACTCGTGCGTGGCGAGAAAACGCGTACCCATGACGACCCCTTCAGCACCCAGTGATAGTGCGGCGACGAACCCTCTGGCATCCCCTATCCCACCACCTGCAAGTACGGGCATATTCCCCTTCACTGCATCGACCGCCAGAGGTACCTGAATGAGGGTGGTAATGTCGTCCATCGGGGGGGCACCTCCGCACTCGAACCCCACGATCGCCACGGCATCGACGCCCAGCTTACTCACAGATATAATATCCTTAACGCGGGCACACTTGTGAATTAACTTCACTCCCCCTCCTCTGATCTGATCTACGTACTCTTTTGGGCTTCTCCCCGACGTCTCAATCGCCTTAACTTCCTCTTCGATACAGACATCTATCAGCTCTGGATTGTCTGCNGGCCTCAATGCGGGGAAAAGGTTGATGTTTACGCCGAATGGCTTATCAGTCAACTCTTTTACCTTGTGAATCTCCTCTTTTAGCGTNTCCTTCGTTGGAAACATCATCGAAGCGAGGATCCCCATCCCTCCTGCCTCTGAAACCGCNGCCACCAGCTTGGCATCCGATATCCACATCATCCCCCCACAGATTATAGGGTACTCGATCTCGAGCATCTCGGTTATTCTTGTTCTAAACATTTTATTCATCTCCTTACTTTATTCTTCTACAAATTCTGGAAATGGCTCATTCTCTTCGCCGCATCTTATTAATAACATCTGTACAAGTTGATTACTTATGATTTTTTATATTTATAACCTTCTATCAGCTCACTCGTTGGAAAAAGCGTCAAGAAAAGTATTAAGTTAATAAGGAGGAAGAAAAATTGTATGTAGGTAAATCTCAAAATTGGGGGAGCAATGTACGCTAAAGATATTTTATATGAGAAGAAGGACAGCGTGGCGGTCATGAAATTCAACAGACCTGAGAAGAAGAACGCGCTTTCTCTGGAACTAATAGAGGATCTTCGAGGAGCGCTTGAGAAGGCGGATTCCGACGATGATGTACGGGTCGTGGTCATCACGGGTGTTGGTGACTCTTTCTCTTCGGGTGCAGATCTCTCAGATCCGAGAACGTTGAATATGATCGAGCAAGAATTTGAGGTTTCTTCGGGTAGATCTACGATGATAAAACTGATCGATCTCGAAAAACCAACGATCGCCGCAGTGAACGGTCACGCCCTTGGTCATGGCGCGGAGTACGCTTTGATGTGTGATATTATTATAGCATCGGATAGAGCTATATTTGGATTTATTGGACCCCGTCGTGGTATGACATGTCCGTATGCGATGATTCGGCTTGCCGATGAGATAGGCAGGGCAAAGGCAAAAGAGCTGATACTGACGTGTGATCGTATCTCTGCAGAAGAGGCCTTAAGAATTGGATTGGTGAACAGAGTGGTTCCTCACGAAGAACTCATGGATGTCGTCTTTGAGCTCGCCTTAAAAATAAAGAGATCGGCGCCCTTGGCGGTAAAACTCACTAAAAAAGCTATAAATAGGGGTTTGGGCGGATATGAACACAGTAAGATGGCGCTCGAAGAGGCAATAAACGGTGGAGATATGATAGAGGGTGCCATGGCGTTTATGGAAAGAAGAGAACCCATATGGGATAAGAGAAATAGGTGATAAAAATGTTTGAGAGAGAGAAATGTGCCGGCTGCGAGACGTATGACTGCCTCACAAGATGCCAATACATGGACATAGACAGAGATACAGCAAAAGCGGAGATGGAGAAGATGATTGGAGGAGAAGACTCGTTCGTGCTTCACGAATGTGCCACGTGTTTCGCCTGCGACGAATACTGTACGAGGGACGCCCATCCCTTTGACTTAATCGTAGAAATGCAGGAAGAGAAGGGCATACAGTTGGTCGATCAGGGGATGATAGATTATCTCGCCGACATGTGGCTTCCCAAGGGAGAATTAATGGTGAAGGAGGTCAAAGAGCCTGTTATGTCTCTATGCCTATTTTCGAGGGATCACGCCTCTTTGTTCCACGGCAAACTATTTGAGGATCTATCTTTCCTCAAGGGGAGACAGTTCTTCTGTCTCCTCGGTTTTCATCACATGGCAAGGAACTCCATCGTCAGCGAGCATGCGCAAACGTTGATAGACAATGTTGCAAAACACGGTGTAAAAGAGTTGATATGTTTCCATGACGAGTGTTATGGTTTTTTTGCGTCGTATGCACCAAGATATGGTCTAAAAGTTCCATTTAAACCGATACATCTCTTTGAATACCTGTACAATTATTTAAAGGAGCATAAATCGGAGATAAAAGAACTGAATATGAAGATTGCCTATCAACGCCCCTGTTCCTCCAGATTTACACCGGAGAAGGAGCATTTCTTGGATGATATCTTCGATCTGATAGGCGTAGAAAGGGTGAAAAGAGAATACGACCGGGAGAATTGTCTCTGCTGCGGTGGAGGAATTCGATTGCTCGGAAGGGACGATCTTGCGGACGAGGTTCAGGAGAAGAACGTCGGCGATATGATAGAATCAGGTGCCGATGCGTGCATCTTCAACTGCCCGATGTGCTATGACACGCTCAAAGAGAAGGTTGAGGGCGAAGGATTGAAAGCTATAATGATCAGCGATCTATGCAGATTGGCGGTGGGTGAGACACCGGATAAAGAATAAAATGAGATAAAATAA
>RXIL01000107.1 GCA_004212085.1 Candidatus Methanolliviera hydrocarbonicum | reverse complement strand
AAAATGGGAAGAACGATGGCAGAGAAGATATTATCTAAAAAGGTAGGAAGAGATGTTGTTCCAGGGGATATGATCGTTTCCCCTGTTGATCTGGCTTTTGGCCACGATGGAACATTGCCGCTGGCGATAGAGAAGATGGAAGCGTTGGGAAAAAGAAAGGTCTTCGACGAGAAGAAAGTGGTGGCTATCTGTGATCATGCATCTCCATCTCCGAGCGAGAGGGTATCAAACGTCCATATCTTGATGAGGGAGTTTGCACGGGAGAACGATCTAAAAATTTATGAGAACGGGGATGGTATATGCCACCAGATTGTCTTGGAGAACTTTTCTGCCCCTTATAAGGTTATCGTAGGTGCTGATAGCCACACGTGTACGCATGGCGGTTTAGGGGCTTTCTCGACAGGGCTGGGATCCACGGATATTGCAGCGGCGATGATCTATGGTAANACATGGTTCAAGGTTCCAGAATCATTTAAGATCAAGATAGATGGATCTCTAAAGGATAATGNCTTCTCAAAGGATCTTTTTTTAGATATCGCCGGAAAAATAGGGGCGGACGGTGCNACGTATATGTCGATGGAGTTCTTNGGTTCGACGGTTAATGAGATGAGTGTTGAATCGAGATTTACGCTCACAAACATGTCTATAGAGGCAGGTGCTAAGANCGGTATATGCGAGGCAGACGAGAAGACGAGGGGATTTTTGAGGAGATATGGTAGGGAAGAGGAGTTTAAGGCTTTGAAACCGGATAAAGATGCAGAATATAGAGATGAACTCCAAATAGAGGCAGAAGAGGTAGAACCGATGATAGCCTATCCGCACCGTGTTGATAACGTCGCTCCCGTCGTTGAATATGAAGGAACGGAGGTGGATCAGGTCTGCATAGGGAGCTGCACGAACGGAAGACTTGAGGATCTGAGAGTGGTGGCTAAGATATTAAAGGGTAAAAAGGCCAAATGCCGGCTCGTGATCTACCCGGCGAGCAGAGGGGTACTGATAGATGCGATTAAGGAGGGACTTATAGAGATATTTGTTGAATCGGGTGCCGCTGTCTGTCCTCCAGGATGCGGATTCTGCATAGGAAGAACCATCGCGTTGGGGGATGGCGAGATCGCTTTATCGACGCAGAACAGAAATTTTAAAGGGAGGATGGGAAATAATAACGCCGAGATATATCTCTCTTCGCCTGCAACGGCGGCGACGAGTGCGATCTATGGGAAGATCACGTATCCAGAGGTTTAGTAAGGGTGTGTTAAAATGAGCGAATGAACAGATAGAGATAGAGCGCAAGAGAAAGGAGAAACTTGAAGAACTGAAAAAAGGTTGATGTAAAGTCTGCTTGCCGGCAAGATGAGAGTAAAAGTAGAGGAATGCCTATGAGAAAAAACTTGCTTAAATTACACCTGAATGATCTTAACAAATCCAAACTTATCCATCTGATTATAGAACTGGCAAATTTGAGGAAAGAAAATCTTGTTTACCTTGAAGCCAAGTTTGCCGAGCCTTCTGAGTTACTGGAAGTAACCCAATACTACAAGAAGATCGTTCAAAACGAGTTCTATCCGATGAGAGGCGAGCCAAAAATGAGATTGTCTATTGCGAAGAGGGCGGTTAGTGATTTCAAAAAAGCATCTCAAAATAAGGAGGCTGTTCTTGATCTGATGATCTTCTATGTCTAAACAGGTACTAAATTCACAAAAGACAATGGAGATATTAACGAAGCCTTTTATATGAGCATGGAATCCATGTCCGGGAAAGTGGTTAGCTTACTGAATAAAAGTGAAGACGTAAGACTAATTGAATACTTTCGCCCAAGATTGAGAGCTATAGTAAAAAATGCAGAAGGAACTGGCTGGGGATACTATGGCAATCTGAGCGATTTTTATGATGAACTAATAGGGTGATAAAGAGATGCCAACGATCAAGAACTTTGATCAGGTATTTAAAATCGCCGAGAGGGAAGATGCCATGCGTATGACCGTGATATCCGCGGGAGATGCGGAGGTGATGCTTACCGTCAAAGAGGCGAGAGAGAGGGGGTTTATTGAGCCTATACTGATCGGAGATGAGGATAAGATAAAAGAAGCCTCCAAAGGCGCGGACTTTAATTTAGATGGCGTCAAGATCGTTCATGAAAGAGAACCTCAAGTGATGGCATACGCAAGTGTGGAGATGGCGATCAGAGGAGACGCCGAGATGCAGATGAAAGGCAGACTACCAACCTCTTATCTCTACAGGGCAGTTATAAGAAAGAGATTTAGATCGCCGGGCGTCAAAAAATTTAACGTGATAGATTTTTATGAGTTGCCCTCCATCGACCACTTCATCGCCATAACGGATTCTGGGATCAATATAACCCCAGATTTTGAGACGAAACTCGAGATCATCCAAAATACTGTCTCTATATTTCATCTTCTTGGTTATCCCGAACCGAGCGTTCTTCCATTGTCGGCGGCAAGGGAAGTAAATCCCGATCTGGTATCTGCCAGAGACAATCGTCTCTTAAGGACGGCGAGAAGAGAGGGAAGAGTCGATGATTGTGTTATAGAAGATGCGTTCAGTCTATCAGATCTATTTTTAGGATATAGAAGATATTTTGATCGTGGAAATCTCGATCTCTCCAAAACCCCACACATATTTTTAACTCCGAATCTCGATGCCGGAAATATTCTGGCAAAATTATACCATCTATTCGAAGGTGTGAGATGGCCAGCACACATCATAGGAGGAGCAAAAACACCCGTTCTCATCCCCTCACGGGGCGACGATCATCGAATGATGATCAACAACATCGCCTTCGGGGTGGCAATCGCACATCTCATGGAGGAGAAGAGATGATGATGAACTTTGAAGATATCATAAATTCTGCGAAGAATAGGGAGAGAAAGAGGATGGTGATGCCGTGCATAGATCTTTACAGATCTTCGATTAGTGCTCCTGAAGATCAAGGATATTCAGATGAAAAAAGCATTTTAAAGACGGTAATGACGGCTGCAGAGGCAGGTTTGATCGAACCAATCCTCATCGGAGAAGAGAGAAGAATAAAAGAAAAATTGGTATCTCTTGAGATACTCGAGGAGAAAACCGAAATTATTGGGGAGAAAGAGGAGATAAAAGCGGTAAATCGGGCCATACAGATGATTCATGATGGAGATGCAGATTTATTGATGCGAGGGATGACCAAAACGAGGGGATTTTTAAGCGCGATATCGGATAAAGATGGTTTGATGAAGAATAACTTCTTGAGCTACGTCTCTCTATTTGAATTGAAGGATAGATTAATGCTTCTAACGGATACGTATATCAACGATTTTCCAGACCTCTCAAGAAAGATAGCGATCGCAGAAAATTCGATCGAGCTGGCAGAGACATTTGGAATTAAAAAAACGAAGATTGCCGCCCTATCATCGATAGAATACGTTAATCCGGCGATACCTTCGACGGTGGATGCGGCAGTCCTATCGAAGATGTCGGAGAGGGGGCAGATCGATGCAGTGGTCGAGGGACCTTTGGATATCGACGCGGCATCTTCAAAGATTGCGGCAAAACGTAAGGGAATTGATGCGGCTGTTCCTGAAGAAGCGAATGTCTTCTTATTTCCGGATATAGAGTCTGCATACGCCTTCTATCAGTTTCTCATCTTCTTATTTGGAGCCGAGATGACAGGCACGTTGATGGGGACCAGATCACCCGTTATACTTAATGTTGGGATTGGTACACCCAAAAGTATGGTATTAGAGATAGCTCTCGGTGTATTGAGGTGTTGAAGGATGGAAGAGAAGGAGTATCATCTCTTGATCATAAATATCGGCTCCGTATCGACAAAGGTCTATCTATACAGAAATGAAGAAAATTTGATAGCGGAGACCGTATATCATTCATTCTCTCAGTTGTCCCACTTTCACACGATTAACGACCAGTTGCCATTTCGAAGAGAGGTGGTAGAAGAAATCATAAAAAAAGACCGAAAAAAGATTGATATCGTGGTGAGTAGGGGGGGACTTACAAAACCCCTCTTTGCGGGCGCCTATCATATTGATGAGAAGATGTGTGAAGATCTATATCATCACCCATCGGGTGAACATCCGACGAATCTGGGGCCGATAATTGCCTTCGATATCGCGAGATCTCTCAAAGTTCCCGCCATCACGGTCGATACCCCCTCATCGGACGAATTCGATGACCTGGCAAGAATCTCCGGTCTGCCAGAGATCAGGCGAGTGAGTGCGTTTCATACATTAAACCAGAAGGCGGCGGCGAGAAAGGTGATCAAAAATCTTCGATTTTTGGCATGTGGAAATCAGAGATTTCCACTAACATCGAGCGATCTTAGGAAGAAGTATAATGAATCAAACCTCGTGGTCGCCCATCTGGGCGGAGGTATCTCCATCGGGGCGCACAAGGAGGGGAGAATCGTGGATGCCACACATGGTTTGAGTGAGGGTCCATTCACACCCGATAGGGCAGGTTCTCTCCCAACGAGCGGTCTTTTGGAGTTGTGCTTCTCGGGGAGATTTTCCAGGGAAGATCTGCAGAAAAAACTCGTTGGCACGGGCGGGCTTGCCGCCTATCTGGGAACGAACGATGCGAGAGTTGTCGAAAAAAAGATCTCAGATGGGGACGATTATGCTTCTCTAATTTACGAGGCGATGGCTTACCAGATNGCAAAGGAGATCGGCGCGATGTCCACAGTTCTGATGGGAAAGGTGGATGCGATCGTGCTGACCGGAAGGTTGGCAAATTCAAAACGTTTGGTCGGTTGGATTAGAGAAAGGGTCGATCAGATCGCACCCGTGATGGTGTATCCCGGCGAGGACGAGATGGAAATATTAAATTTAAGTGGATTAGGAGTATTGAGAGGAGAGGAGGAGGCAAAAGAATATTAATCAAATTCATATCTCTGCACGAAGAACGGCCCGAATCAGGTTTTCAGAGGAGAACTGTCCGTCTGTAAGCTCTGCAAAAGAACCAAGTTGTCCAACAGAGCCTTCCCCACCGAGAAGTTCATCTCGAATAGCGGTCACCGAGAGCCCCTTATTCTCAAGATCCTTTGCTTTATGCGATAGGTCTTGGAAGTACTCCACACATGACCGAAGGGCATCGCGACCATCCTGCATCACCTTGCCGGCGGAAGTAAATAGAATAAGCCTATCAGTCTCGAGATCCACAAGTCTCTTCATCGATCTTACGATCTCCGCTATATTCTCCTCTGGTCGGATAACCTTTGGTCTTTCTCCAATAAAGAGATCTCCAGAGAAGCACCAGCCTTTTTCGGGCTCTACCAATGCCACGTGTCCCTTACAGTGCCCGGGAGTCTCCACCACATCGAAATGGAAATGATCGGTATCTATCTTCTCAGGCAAGAAAGAGACTTCGGTAGGTTCTGGATAACCCCAGACCATCTCCTGATACGTGTACAACTTGGGGACTCGGTTGATCAGAGGAACCGATTCCCGATGTGCAAATATCTCGATGCCGAGCTTCTCTTTGAGAAGGCGGTTGGCGCCGATGTGGTCTTCGTGATAATGCGTGTTCACGGCAAACTTGAGATCTTGACCTTCCAGAAAGTTAACAAACTCATCAGATGTATATTTACAGCCGGTATCGATGAGGAGACCATCAACAAGGTACGCGGCAACCCAATAAAGTACCTGTCCTCCAAACTCTTCGATCTCTCGCCCCATCCTCACTTGGGTAACTTCCTCAAAATGGTTGACCTTTATCATTCAAACTCCCCTTCCTCTTCTTAACTAGAACCATTTATTAGGAAATTTGATGGGTTGATATGCCTCGATATATGAAAATGAGCTTTTTGTATCTGGGGCAATAAAGTAGAGCTTTCGATAATCCGACTTGGCGAAGCGCTCTTTATAGATGCAGTCAAAAAGATCGATCAGATGATTGTAAAAGCCATTCGTGTTTATAAAGACTACCGGTTTATCGTGAAAATTAAGCTGCTTTAATGTGAGCACTTCAAACATCTCTTCAAGTGTTCCAAACCCACCGGGAAGGCCTATGAAGGCATCTGCACGTTCTTCCATAATCGCTTTTCGTTCGTGCAAGCTATTGGTAACGATTAGTTCGTCTAAATCTTTATGGGCTATGCCTCTCTCTTGCATCGACTTTGGTATCACTCCTACAACTTTTCCACCGTTTGTATGGGCAGATCTAGCTATTGCACCCATCAACCCAACGTTACTACCACCATAGATAAGCGTATAACCCCGCTTGGCGATCAATGTACCAAGTTCAAAGGCCGCTTCAAAGAATATAGGGGCCACCGCATCACTCGACGAGCTGAAGACACAGATCTTTTTTTGCATGTGTTTACCTCTTCTCTTTACAAAATTTATATTAAAAGCAATTGCCCCCTCATCACAAGGGGCGGTATATGAATTTATCGAAGGAGAATCTTTGGGAAATTTTTAATTCCTTTTCATCTGCTGTTATGCACAAACCCCTCATCAATTTTTGATATCCGAGACCCATACCGTCGGCATTCTCTACTTTGCAAATCCCCAACTTATGAAATTATATCCAAGAAGAATGAACGACTCAATCTGAACGCTTCTTAAGCATCTTTCTTATTTTTTCATCTACATATCTGCTTTCTGCTTCCCCTCCAAGATATTTCCTGTGATCTCGATCCAAGCTTATCTGCTTCTTTAACTCTTTTAACATCATCTCGTCTTCCTCTTCTACCTCATCTTTCTCTTCTACCTCATCTTTCTTTTCCTTGCTCATCTTTATCTGAAAGAAGGAGGGGAGTTAAGAATATTTAAAGATGCCCCCATTTAGTCGATAGGCATACATACGTTAAAAAATGGATGGGATGAACTTATTCTAAACTTGCCAGATTACTATAAGTCTTTAATAATATTTTACCGCTAAACCTCTAAAACTTCAAGGTCTTCCACCGTTCTCACCTCTTTTTTGAGATTCGAGATAGCTATCGTCCTCCGTTGAAGGTAGGCATGGGAAGTAAAGATGGTGAGACATCTCCCTCCATACATCCTTCCTTCTGCATCCGGCTGATGGGAGCGGATCAATACGTTCATTCCCAACCTATCCATGATCTCTTGGAAGTATCCTCTTCCAAATTGGGGCCTTCTTGTAAAGGGATCGTCGCCAAGGAATTTTCCCTCTCTCTCCCTAAAATCGCCCCATGTTATCTCTCTCCAGAGATCGCTTCCAACCTCGATCTCGTTTATCTCTTCCACTCTAAAGACATTAGGTAATGCTCCATGGAGGGCGATGATCCCATTTTTGGTGATCGCCGCAAGAGGGAGCTTTGATAAGAGAGAGGAATATAAACTATAAAGCCTTCCAGATAGTCCTTCCCAAAAATCTGCTGGATAGAATTTGATAATTCCCCTTCCCTCATGGTTTCCCTGAAGTAAGAGAAGATTTTTGGGATAGAGGATCTTTGATATCAGGAGGAAGTTTATATTCTCCATCGAATTTGGTCCCCTGTCCACATAGTCGCCCAAGAATACGACTTTATTCTTGGAATTTAAATACTTGGAGATGACGTTTCTCGTTGCATCGAGATCGCCGTGCGTATCTCCGACGAAGATCACCTTTCCATCTTTTAAGGTGATCAAATTCTTCTCCGCCCTGATGATCCTTCCTGCCTCAAAGATCAAATCCTCTATCTCCTTCTCTCCAAGGACGAATACCTCATCTGGTTTATGGAAGATCGTTTTGAATCTCTCTATCATATATTCTTGATGAAAACCTATTTTAGATAAAACATTCTTACACCCTATTATAACTATCCAGAGGTTCTAAAAGCATGGATAAAATAAGAATGATAGACATCGGGGGGAAAAAAGAGGTCAAGAGAAGAGCGATGGCTTTCGGAAAGATATACCTGAAAGAATCCACGATAGAAGCAATAAAGGAAGGAAGGATAGAGAAGGGTAACGTATTGGCAACCGCAAAGGTCTCTGGGATAATGGCGGTCAAAAGAACTTCCGACACCATACCGCTCTGTCATCCAATACCTATAACAAATGTGGAGATAAACTTTGAATTAGATGAGAGATTTATAAGGATAAAGGTTCTCGTAGAATCGCTCGGAAGGACGGGCGTGGAGATGGAAGCCCTGCACGGAGTGAACATATCTTTATTAACGATATGGGACATGGTAAAATCGGTGGAAAAAGACGAGAACGGACAGTATCCAGAGACGGAGATATCAGATATAAAGGTGGTGTATAAGGAGAAGGATGTCTAAATTGGAGCTTAAGACGAGGCGTATTGGAGACGTGAGTGGAGATTTCTTCGATCGGAGATCTATCTTTGAAGACGTCTTTGAAGACGTCAAAAAGATAATAGACGACGTCAGAATAGAGGGCGATAACGCGATCAGAAGATATGAGAAGAGATTTGATGGTGTTGAACTGGAAGATTTTACCGTCAAAGAAGAAGAATTTGAAAGGGCATTCAACGAGACAGATAAAAAACTAATCGAGCACTTAAAGATCGCCTACGATAGAATTTATCATTTTCACGAGAAGCAGATGAGAGAGAACTGGTTCTTTGAGGAGGGCGGGATAACGTTGGGGCAGATATTCGTTCCACTCGAGAAAGTTGGATGCTACGTTCCCTCCTCTTATTTTTCGAGTCTATTGATGGTGGCGATACCTGCAAAGGTCGCTGGCGTGAAAGAGATTTACGTCTGCACTCCTCCAAATGAAAGAGGTGAAATAAATCCTTTAATCTTGATTGCTGCATCTCTAACCGGTGTGAAGTTATATAAAATTGGTGGAGCACAAGCGATAGCGGGAATGGCTTATGGAACCAAGAGTATTCCGAAAGTAAATAAAATAGTTGGCCCGGGAAACAAATACGTCACGACGGCAAAGATGCTTTTACGGGATAAAATAGAGATAGATTTTCCTGCTGGACCAAGTGAAGTCTTGATAATTGCAGATATCTCTGCCGATCCATCCTTTATGGCTTCTGACCTTTTAGCACAGGCGGAGCATGACTCGGCGGCTCACTCGATACTGGTCACGACGTCGAGAAGATTGTGTGAGGACGTTAGAAAAGAGGTTATCGAGCAAAGAGAAGGGCTTTCGGTCCCGGGGAGGATAGATCTATTTTTGGCGGATTCTATAGAAGAATGCATAAATTTTGCGAATAGATTTGCTCCAGAGCACCTGGAGATCGTCTGTGAAGATTATATAAGTATATTGAAGGAAATAAAAAATGCGGGTTCTATATTCTTAGGCAACTATTCTCCCGTCTCTACCGGAGATTACGCATCTGGAACGAACCACATACTTCCGACTGCTGGATATGCAAAGGTATTTTCAGGATTATCCGTCGATGATTTTTTAAAGAGGATCAGTGTTCAGATGTTAGGAAGAGAAGGGCTTTCGTCCATCGGAGATATGGTGATAAGCATGGCAGGGATGGAAGGTCTAAATGCCCACGCGAACTCAGTAAGAAAGAGGATGATCTGATGCACTCTATAGATATAAGTCCGGAGACGAAGGGGGAGGTGGAGGTCACGGGGTGGATCCACGAGATAAGGGATTTGGGGGGAATAACTTTTCTTCTACTGAGAGATCGAGAGGGGATCACCCAGATCACATTGCCCAAGAGAAAGATCTCAAAAGAGATCTTGGAGAAGGTAAAAAAGGCCAGCAGAGAGAGTGTTCTTCGTGTAAAGGGAAATGTACAAGAAGACGGGCGAGCGCCAAATGGATTTGAGATCCTCCCCTCGTCCATAGAAATTTTGGCGATGGCAAAGTCGCCTCTTCCTCTGGATCCTACTGAGAAGGTTTC
Source organism: Candidatus Methanolliviera hydrocarbonicum (assembly GCA_004212085.1). Classification (GTDB taxonomy): domain Archaea; phylum Halobacteriota; class Methanoliparia; order Methanoliparales; family Methanoliparaceae; genus Methanolliviera; species Methanolliviera hydrocarbonicum. Next base: position 1,268 of record RXIL01000107.1, on the reverse strand, counting down.
CGCAGAGATAGAGACGAGGCTTGACCAGAGGTTCTTGGATATGAGGCGGCCGAGAGTTAAAGCCATATTCATGATACGAAGTTATGCGTTAAGAGCGATACGAGAATTCTTTTATAAAGAAAGTTTCATCGAAGTTAATACACCAAAGATCGTCGCAACGGCCACGGAGGGAGGAACAGCTTTATTCCCAATATCTTACTTTGAGAGAGAGGCATTCTTAAATCAAAGCCCACAACTCTACAAACAAATGCTCATGTCAAGCGGTTTTGAAAGGGTCTTTGAGATAGGGCCGATATTCAGAGCGGAGGAGCATTCCACTCGAAGACATCTGAACGAGGCCACTTCCATCGATATGGAGATGAGTTATGCAGACGATGAGAGGGTGATGAGATTATTGGAAGAGCTCATCTATCATACATACAAATATATAGCAAAAAATGCATCGAGATCTTTGAGGGTGCTTGAGAAGGAGATTAAGATTCCAGATATTCCTTTCAAGAGAATCTCCTATGACGAAGCCATCGAGATTTCCGATTTAGAATGGGGAGACGATTTCGGCGCTTTGGGGGAGAGAAAGATTGGAGAAAGTATGCGGGAGCATTATTTTATAAGAAAATGGCCCCTTGAGATAAAGCCCTATTACACGATGCCCTGTGGAAGAAACGAGGAAGGCGGGGAAATTTTGTCAAAATCATTTGATCTGATGCACCCGAGAGCAGAACTGGCATCCGGTTCACAGCGCGTTCACGATCATAAACTGCTTGAAAAACAGATAGAAGAGAGGGGGTTTAGTCCAGAGAGCTTTTTTTTCTACCTGAACACGTTTAAATACGGTATGCCGCCCCACGCCGGCTGGGGTCTCGGCTTGGAAAGGCTTCTGATGACGATGCTCGACCTGGATAATATAAGGGAAGCCGTCATGTTTCCGAGAGACAGGAGAAGACTGGTTCCCTAAGGAGAAGGGGATGCTCACAGATGGTATTGAAAGAGAGCTTAAAATGCTCGAAAGGCATCTTACAGTCTTGAAAGGGGTTATAAAGAGTGAACCCGTTGGAATAATGAAGCTCTCAGAAGACATAGGAATGTCATCTCATAGGGTCAGATATTCCTTGAGAGTATTGGAGAGAGCGGGTTTGATTAGACCGTCCCTTCACGGTGCGACAACCACCGAGAAGACAAAGGTATTTATGAGTGAACTGGATGAAAATCTGGATAGGATGATTGAAGGGATGAAGAGGAAAGTTATAAAAGATCGATAACCACTGAAA
>RXIL01000087.1 GCA_004212085.1 Candidatus Methanolliviera hydrocarbonicum | reverse complement strand
CCTCCGTCGTGGAGAGTTTGTACGGCATCAAAACGCGCTGACCGAGAGGAATACCGCCGAGATGCAACATCGGATCGTATCCGGATATTCCCCTCTCCTCCGTTATCTTGTCGCCCCATTTTTTAAACTCCATCTTCCTTTCGGATTGCTCGATGCCTATTCCGACATGCTTCATTACTTTACCTTTTGGATCTTCCTCAAATTTCTTGCTCAAGGCTTCCACAAATCTTCTCTCTACTCCTGCCATTATAGATCACTCCTAAATTTTGAGCTGGTACCCCGCCATCGATCTGGCCCTGTGTATGCGCTGTACAAATTGGACGACTTCTTCATCGGATCTTACTCCTATTCCATCTTTTCTAAATATCGTCGTCTTCTCCTTTCTCTCATCTTCCGATAGGGGCTTTCCGACTGATATCTTCTTATCGAGTGGCTCTCCGATCTGATTTTTTACGTAATATACATCTCCATCTTCGCCTAGCTCGGTTCTCCTCAACATATCGAACATCAAACCATTCTCAAGAAGCCTCAGGGCGTGTCCATGAACGGTCGCGCCTCTCATACTGCAGAGAGCAGGTTCATATACCTCAGACTCTAAGAGATCTTTGGTCATCTTTTCTACATCCCTCTCCCTCGCTTCCACGATCCATCTTCCGGATAGCGATCCGGTATCCACTCCTCTGTACCTGTTATGCATCATCCATGCCCTGACATACGGGGTGGCTGGGGCAAAGTACATCGAATCTGTGAACTGGGTGTATCTGACCCTATCACCGGCTTTTGCTCCTTCTGTCGGTTCCACAAGTTCTCTGATCGGACAATCTGGTTCCTGCATCTCCTCTAACGGAGGATGTACGCTCTTATACGCCTCTCCGGGAGCTCTATGCCCCAATATCAATGCCACATCTTCGTCGGACACTTCTCTCTGTTTTTCAAGCTCGTATTCGGGATCCAACAAGTTTTTCCTGTTTTCGCTTATCTTTGACTTGCCCGGATAATATTGCTTTTTATATTCTGCCATTTTATACCTCCTTATCTTATGTTGTGCTCTTCCAATAACGGTTTTATTACACTAAGTATCTCATTCAGCTTCGCTTTTGGACACGCCTGGCCACGTATGACCCCACTGACAATTCCAACAACGGTTCCCGCCGTTGCAATATCTTCTTCTTTTGGCATCACGTACCTCGTCTTGACGCCAACCTTTGCGAAATCCTCGAAATCCACCGGGGCTTGACAGATCACCATCGCAGGAAGATCCACATANCGGAGTATCGTTCTGACTTTATAGACGACGTGGCTTCTTATGTTTCCGTGATGGAGTATCAGCAGCTTAGCCGTCCTCAACTGTTGAACTTCCCTTTCGGTGATACCAAAATTTGGCCCCATACCTCTGGTCGCGCTCGGTGCGTCTGGAGGTGTTCCAGCCCCCGAGTTGAGTACCAGAACACTCACCTGCATTCTCTCCTTTCTGAGCGCCGTGGTTATGTCGCAGACAGGTTTTGTTATATGCCGCCTTCCTGGTGACATCGCCAAGACAAGCACGTCGGATCTTTGCGCCTCCGCAAATGTGCCCCGCTGTGCCATCCCTCCGCCGATACCAAGCCCCATCCCTTCTCTGCACGCCACCACTTCTGTCTCCCGGCCGAAACGCTCAAAACCTAAAGGATTTTGACGTACTTTGAGTGGTTTTTGAAGAGTCATTTTGAACCTAACTCGTATAGATCGTTGGATCGCGGATCCNCAAGACCAAGAACCCTCTTATCCTTGATAACGCCGTATTTAGCATAGTCACTGGTTGTCATTCTTTCTTTAAAGAATTTACCGCGTTTTATTGAAAACCTGCAGGGCATTATCTCATTGAGAGTTTCTTTTATCATGCCAAATGCGTCCTTGTCTTCCAACTCCAGTAATATTCTTCCGAGATTTATTTTAAGCTCGAAGACAATCCCGCCTACCGTTATCTCCCTCCTATCCGGGTTATTTACAGGTACTCCCTTCGCCGGCCCGTATGGAACGGTATATGGTAATCTGGGACCCTGGATGGCTATTCTAGTCACACCACCCATCTCCGACAATGTATCCAATATACGTTCGGTCGAATCCGCACCAAATAATCGCTGTGGGATTATCTCGACCTGTATTGTGGAACCAGTTATCTCAGTGGAATTGGTCATAAGCGAGTTTGAACGATTATAGAGATGCTCAAAAATCTTTGATTTTTGGCATGTGAAAATGTTCCATTTTCACGGCACGAAATCTCCGATTTCGTTGCATACGCAAATCTTCGATTTGCGACTACTTACAAACTATCTTTTACCTCCTTGGCTCCTTCTGCAACGTATTTTATTGGTTCTCTGAACTCTGGAATTCTCCCATAGGTATCGCCTATCATCTTTGATGTCGCCTCCGGCGAGAACATCTGAGTTCCGGCATCGAGCGCCATCGCGGCTGTTACTGCAGGAATTGCAAAGCCGGCAGCATGCCTCGTAACGATGTGATTGCCATTGAAGATTCCCGGTCCACCACCACCGTATATCGAGTGGCTGAAGAAGCTCATGCCTACACCTGTGCCTTCTACCCTGCCGAAGTCACATCCAGGTAACCCGGTCGCTCGTTCTATCAGATCGTCGTAATATACCATAGTGGAAGAGACCCCTTGTGCGGCCCTTGCGGCTCCTTGGTTAACCATCACCGCGGCAATCAAACCTGCAGCCGTGTATGCGTTCCACAGGGGTATATCATCCGTCGTAAAGAGCTGGAAACCGCTTGGTAATTTTTGATCTGTTTGGATCACTCCATCCTCGACGGCCCTCTGGACAATGTCTTGAACGATTGAACCTGTGGTTCCTGTCTTTCCGTTTGCTTTTACCAGGTCATATACCAGATTATTCGCGTTTAAACCCTGATACGCAAAACCTAACAACTGGTGTCTCTCGAATGGGCCAATACAATTTCCCATCTCGAACATGGCGGTCTCTTCAAATATGGACGCCAAAGCGACGGCATTCATCGCATTTTTATTCGTAATGGCGACATAATGATTCACTCCGATATTTCTCAATGCATAGCCGAGTCCCTCATCGTTCTGTGGTATGTTAAGCATGGAACTTATATTTGCCCCATCCATCGCCATCGTATGCGGGTAAGAGCCCCACAGCGCTGCTTTGACGTAAGGTGCATCGAACATATCGATGTTGAATATCTCGACCAGTGTCTGTGTGGTGGCGCCTGCTGCGGTCGTCATCCCTGCGACGTATTCTCCTCCGGCATCTATCCTCGCCGTTGGAACCTGAAGCAGAAGTAATTTGCCGTCTCCCAAAACTTCTACAACCGTATCGTCTCCTTCTCTCACCTGCGCCATCTGCTTCACCTTTTCCGCGATTTTTTCCGCATTACCCACAACATCGAGCTTCATCGTTCTGCTTCTTATCTTGTTGACTTTTCCACCGAGTTTACCCGTTTCCAGAGCCTTCTCAACCCCAGCGAGGTTTATTGCCACAGTTCGTTTCGTCAGGTTTATTATCTTCTTGATCGTAGGGTTCACCAGTGGGCTTATTGCCTCCAATGGCACACCTTCCTCGACCAGATTTCCCCTGTCGCTATACAGGTCTATTTTTTCCTCGTATTTTACCATCCTTCACCTCCATTCATACACAACCATACACAATATATGGATCAGGAAGCCATCAGAGAGTGGTTCTATATAAATTTTGCTTTTGTGAGAAAAGTTAATAAGCCCGTAGCAGTTGTTATTACGAACAGGTAGCTATGGTTATAAATAACGCTGGCTGGATTTAAGGTGTTGTAGTGTAGAGGGAGCATTATGGATAAGAATATCGGTTTGCTGATTGTGGGTCATGGAAGTAGCTTGGGGTACAACGGAGAATTGGTAAGAAGTGTGGCAAGTGAGTTTTCAGACGAGTTTGAGAATGTTGAGGTTGGATTTTTAAATTCAGAGGAACCTAAGATTAAAGATGGAATTGGTAGGCTTTTAGAGAGGGGGGTTAGTAAGATAGCGGTTTTCCCACTTTTTTTATCGCGAGGTGTCCACATACTAAAAGACATTCCGAGGGAACTCGGGCTTGAAGATGGTAAAAGGAAGGGCAAGATCAAATTTGATGGAAGAGAAGTGGATATTTTTTATGCAAGGCCGATAGAGAATGACAAGAGACTCACGGAGATCGCATTGGATAGGATAAAAGAGGCAATCTCGTGAGCGGTGGCCAAAAAACTTCTACCTTTAACCATTTGGGCAATTTTAGAGAAGTTTATGTATTGGACACGATACACGGCGCGGGTGAACTAAAAAGGGGACTGGGAGAGCTTGGGATTGACTGCGAAGCGATAGATGTTTATAGGGGGGGTGATCTTCCGAAATTCTCAAATGAAGCTGTGGTGATCGCCCCTGTGCATCTGGGTTCGGGAAATCCTTTCTTGAAAGGTGCTTTAGAAGAGAGGTGTAAAATATTAAGCCACCATCTTGTGGTGAGGGATCTCTTCAACCTAAAAAATTTTTTAAAAGGATCTGTAAAGATTGAGATAACAGGAACGATCGGAAAGACAAGCGCCGCGGTTGTATTGGCTTCAATTTTAAAAAGAGATGGAAAGAGCGTTCTTCTCCATTCAAGTTCAGGCACCTATCAGATCGATGAAAGGTGGAAAGCGATGGAAAAATGTAGTATAACCCCTGCTAATATATTATTTGTGGCAGAAAAAGCGTTAAAAGATGAATTTACGCCGGACTTTGCCATTTTCGAGACATCTTTGGGATTTACAGGTATGGGGGACGTAAACATCTTAACCTCCCTGAAAGAAGATTATATGATCGCATCGAATACACGGTGGGCCAGTGAGGTAAAATTAGATTCAATAAAAAATCTCAAGAGTAATTCTCTACTTGTGGCCCCTTCCGAGTTATTCAGACGTTTGAAGGCGAAGAACTTAATACCTTCATCTAAAAATCGGAGATTTTTAGGTTTGCAAATCAAAGATTTGCAATCATCTTTGAATACCTTTGGGGGGCAAGAAGATAGCCTATATATGGTATGCGAGGAGAGTACAGCCGCTTCTGGAAAAAATTCCGGAATGTCTATGGTATACGATGATCTGAAGACGATTGACGGGGAGAAGATCAGCGGAAAAATCGATTTTTGCCCCGAGGATATTTTTTTCTTTTTAAAAGATTTTTATGGGTACCCGATATCCTCTTCCGTTGCCACTGCCCTATCTTTGAATGTGGAAGAGGATAAGATAAAAAAATTCTTGGACGGTTTTTCCGGCATAGAAAACAGGATGGAGTTTAGAAAGGAGAAAGGGATTGATATATTGGATAACTCCAACTCTGGAACCAGGTTGACTCATTTGGAGAACGTTTTGTCATTTGCAAGATCGGATAGGAAATATAAAAGAATTCTTTTGGTAGCAGGAGAGGAGTCAGAATATATCTGTGACGGTTTTTCTCCTCTGGATGCCAAGACGGTTTTGTCGAGATGTAAAAGATATTTTGATGGTCTCGTATGTGTGGGGAATGGATATCATCTTGATCAGGGGAATAATTTTGATTGTGTGAGGAAGAAAACTTTAGATGATGCGATGGAATATACCTTATCAATGGCAGAGAAGGGAGATCTAATCGTCTCCTTTGTAAAAACATGGAGGTGAGATGATTACACTTCATCCAAGACCGAACGCGATAGCGGCAGCGTTATACACCCTTAGAGATTTTAATATCAATCTGATCGTGATTCATGGCCCCCCCGGATGCTGCTTTAAGCACAGCAGACTTTTGGAGGAGGATGGTGTGAACGTCGTCACCACCGGTATAGAAGAAGAGAGGTTCATCTTTGGTGGACACGACGCTCTTGTAGATACGCTTAGAAGATCGGTTGAACGATTTTGTCCAAAGACTGCAGCCGTGGTGGGAACATGTGCCAGTATGATCATAGGTGAGGATCTCCAATGGGCAGTGAAGGATGCAGGATTGGACATTCCAGTGATGGTGGTGGATATACATGCCGGGCACAAAAATAATACCGATGGGGTAATAGCTGTGCTTAAGGCAGCCGCTAAGGCGGGATTCATAAATGAAGAAGAATTTAAGAGGCAAAAAAGGATGATGAGTCTTGCCACAGAGGTTGAAGAGAGATATGGAGCCGCATATAAAGATTATATTGCTCCATCGAGAGGAGATTCAAAATATGAGGTATCAAAGAGACTGTTAGAGGTTATAGATGATGGAAAGAAAGGTATATGTATTTTAAATGCTAAAAAGGAGACTGCATATATGTTTGCAGATGTCATGCTCGCGGTGAGCGAGGTCTCAAACGGTATTTTGAATATTGCCAACCTTTCCACGGATGTCGGGCTTTCAAGGATAAGGAAACACGCGGATAATATAAGTAGAGGGCTTGCAGAGAAAGGCGTCGAGATTCATCATATAACAGGAGGGTTGGACGAATACGCTGCCACCGGAGAGAGGGTAGCCGAGATAGTAAAGAAGGAAGGCGCAGATTTTTTGGTAATCGCTGGTGTTCCACACGCAGTAACAGTTAGTGGGGGAGACTATGAGATATTCTCTGTCACCAATGGCCCGAGACAAGTTGAACCTATGAAAGAACTATTGAAGCACCAGCACGTCGTCGTCGAGATGGATCTGCATTCAAAGACAATGGGTGCTGACATGATTCTTGAGTCAGAATTTGGGGCAACCCTGAGAGGCGTTTGGAGTGATAATAAGAGGAGTGAAAAGGGAGCAAAGATAATTATATGATTCCGAGAATTCTTATATCCGGAGATAGAAGTTCTTCTGGAAAAACAACGGTTTCTGTTGGGTTGATGGCAAATTTAAGAGATTTGGGCTATAATGTTCAGGCATTCAAGGTCGGCTTGGATTATATTGACCCAAGCTACCACACATTCACCACAGGAAGACCTTCCAGAAACATAGACGGATTATTGATGGACGAGGACAGAATTTTAGACATCTTCTCCGACGCGATAAAAGATGCGGATATTTCCGTAATAGAGGGCGTTAGAGGGCTCTATGAAGGATATTCCGCATTAAATGATGTGGGTAGCAGTGCACAGATAGCCAAAATGCTAAAAACTCCCGTGATACTCGTCATAGATGCAAGAAGTATCACGAGAAGTGCTGCCGCCTTGGCCAATGGCTATCAGGCATTCGATCCGGATATTCGTTTTGGGGGGGTAATCCTAAACCATCTAAGCGGGGAGAGACACGAGAAGAAGGCGACCGATGCTTTGAACGAATATACGGATTTGAAGGTTCTCGGAGCAATTCCAAGAGAGAAATCGTTGGATATTGAGATGAGGCACCTCGGGTTGATACCTGCAAGAGAAGGGGAGAAGAGGGATAAAAATTTTTTAAAGACCATCGAAAGAATTGAGGAATTTGTGAGGGAACATGTAGATATAGAGGAGATCATAAAGATTGCCAGGTCTTCAGAAGAGATACACTTTAGGGGGAGGGGGTTGTTCTCGGAAGAGTTACCAAAAACCGTGAAGATCGGCGTTGCACTCGACGAAGTCTTCAACTTTTATTACTTTGACAACCTGAACTTGTTGGAGAGAGCGGGGGCAGAGCTAATTTATTTTAGCCCCACACGAGACAAAGGAGTCCCCAACGTAGATGGATTATATTTGGGCGGAGGGTACCCAGAGGTTTACGCGGAGGAGTTAGAGAAGAACAAAAGTATGTTAAAATCGATTAGAGGTTTTTGCATGGATGGAAAACCTGTTTTTGCCGAATGCGGTGGGTTGATATACCTGATGGATGAGATACACATCGGCAATGATTCTTATTCTCTGGCAGGAGTGATAGGTGGCCATGCCTCTATGAATGGGGAGAAGAGAGTTGTAAGCTATGTCAAAGGAGGATTTTTAAAAGATGGTGTTATTGGAAGAAGAGGTGAGAATTTTCTTGGTCATGAATTCCATCGCTCAGATGTGGTCTGTGACGAGAAGGATTTCAGGATAAAACTTTCGAGAGGTAAGGGGATCGGAAACAGTTTAGATGGTGTTTTTACGTACAATACGCTTGCGTCTTACACTCACTTCCATGCTTCTTCTTTCACTCCCTTTGCCAAAAATTTTGTAGAAAGTTGCAGGCAAAAAGATGATTTGTTGGGTGATGGCGCTTGAGGGATGAGTGCGTTGGTATATGTGCGTGTCCAAAACCTTATGACAGCTTTTCGTCTGGAAGTTCGGCGGACGTTGAGAATATCTATATGACCCCAAATGATATGGAGGTGAACCATGGACCTGGGATATTGAAGTGCCGAAAAGGACTTTGATTGCGGGGATTCCTTTCTTGAAAACAAGATCTGATGAAAGAAAGATGCTCATAGATATATGATACATATCACTGAAGAAAGAGCCGTTCAGGGAACCACTGCCTTTTAGTAAAAGGACAGGAACACCCCTCTGTTTAATCGGGAGATGAACTATAATTTATCTTGTGGGGAATCCTTGCCGACTTATTGTTTCGATATTCATTTCAGGTGCAGGATAGAGGTTTTTGAACTATTATTGACAAAGGCACAGCGGGAAAGTGGCGATTGAACTTTATCCAATAGAATATCATAAATCTTTTTACCAGGTTTACAATACCTACTTCACCGCTTACAATTACAATTTGGAACAATCCACTTAAATCGAATTTGGCGCGTAAGTAACTGGACCATTCTTTCGCACCGTTGGATAATATTGGCACGTTTTTCTAGAGATGGCGACATCTTTATTAGATCAAATATGTATATGGCTCTCCCAGATTTTTCTTCAGTTGGGTAAGAAATTCGATAGGGATATTGGCATCCATGGCACGATGATCCCAACTGAGACCAACGTTCATCATTTTTCGAATTACGATCTTTCCATTCCTAACCGCAGGTTTTTCTAATATGGCACGTGGCCCTAGAACACATGTATTAGTCTGAGGAAAAGCGCCACCATCAAACTCAACGGGTCCTAAAGTTCCCACACTGCTCAGTAAAAGTACAGGTGTTTTCAATAAAGTATCCCCTTCTTCCCATACTTTTTTCTGTTCTCTTGTAGCAGTTATTTGAGTCTCTATATCTTTTGAAATCTCTGCGATCGTCTTTTGATTTGCCTTGTTGATAAAGAAACCACCAGCGGTATCCTCTATTTGAACGGGACCGCCTATGTTTATCTCATTGGGATTAGGGAGTATAATTTTGTCTTCGCCGCCCCATAAGGGTAGTGTCTGTGGATCGCAGAAAAGATTTAGAAACATTTAAATATATTCTCCATAACTTTTAATCATTCGATGGGAGGAAGCGTACAAAGATGGATATAAAGCAAGATGAGTTAGGCAGAAGGTATTGATAGTTGGACGAAACTTTTCGTGCATAGCAAAATTATTTGCCATACATAAGCGACCATCAGCCTTTGGTGGAGTCTCAATAGACATGGCAGATGCGCTTCTTTCCATGCAAAAACTTAGAAAGGAGACTAGAACTCATATCACCATCACTTCGTTGGTCATTAAGGCGGCTGCCAATGCTTTGAAAAACTTTCCCATCTTACGCGGTGAAATCCATCTTCCATGGTATGGTCAATAGGGTAACATAATTTGGAATCCTCTATTGTATTTGGCCAAAACACACCGGATGGAAAAACCACATCCCGAGCAACGAACCGAATTAGGTAAGTATAATTCTTTAAGGTTAACCCCTCTCCAAAATATCGATAGCTCTGGAGCTTGTCATGTTCTAATTATAGATTTGAGTTAAGGTGTATATAGGAAACAAAACGGATCTATCACACCACACCTATTTCAAAATTCAGCAGTTAACAGCAGAAATATTTAAAAACAAACCGTTTAAATCAGATGTATTATTTGACACTGTGAAGAATACAGTTGGTTTCTATTGATTAGATCGACCTTGATAGAAATAATCGGATAGCTATCTCAAAACCTTCCCAACAGCTCGTAAAGTAAAAATATAGCATGTATAAAGACCATAAACAAAATGAATGGTCGGCGATAAATGAAGATGCCTCCCCATTTCTCCCTTCATCTATTTCCCTTAGCTCTTTACCCCACAGGCACAAGAACTTGTATTTATCAAACAAAGCACATTCTTTAATCAAGTCTGCTCAAATAACTATGTTTGGTGATCATCTGATTTGCCATTGCACCACCCTTTCTTTAAACGTCATCGGTAGACAATTTTATTTAACAACATTACCAGACCCAAAAGTATAAATACAATTCCCACAACTTTGCTGAGTTTCTCTTCCGATGACAGGTTGGCAAAAGCAGCTGTGGATCTTGCACCGAAGATACCGCCCACACACCCTATTAATACCGTGGATAGCGACATCGACCTATATAGAGCGTGACCAAGAGTACCCGAAAAGGCAGTAATTGCCATAATCAAAACCGATGTACCGATCCCTTTGTGGAGTGGGTAGTCCAATATAAAAACTAATATCAACATAATCATCAACCCCCCACCGGCCCCTACTACACCACATATCATACCTATAATAAGACCAAAAAAGATAGATGAAAGGTGTCTCCTTTTTTTGAAAAACGAAAGAAGAGGGGAGAAAAAAGAGTGATCTACCCACCACCCAAACCGTTCTACTTGCAAAGATATGCCGGTGCGTAAGAAATTGATACCTACCACTATGTTAAAAAAGCCGACAACGACGACAAGACCGACCTGAGGGATATACAATGATGCTAAGCTCCCTACTTGGGCACCTGCGGCCGCAAAAAGCGCCATTTGAACCCCATGTTTAATGTTGATATTTTTATTTTTAGCATAGATACGGGTTGCCGTTAAAGATGCTGCTACGTCCGTTGCGAGGCTGATCCCTATGGCTTCGTATATATCATATCCTAAAAATGTTACCAGCACTGGCACAACCACCACCGCAGCGCTGGCACCAACCAGACCTGTCACAACGCCTGCGCCGAGTCCTGCCGCGAGTGCTACAAAGAATACGATAATATTCATTTTTTTCCATGAGCTGTATAGGAAACGAGTGTGTTGGTATTGCTGGGGATCATTATAACCTACTCCCTACCATTCTTAATATAATTTTATACTCTTAAGCCGCCACACCCAACCTGTTGCCACACCCAACCTGGTACCGCATCCAAACCGTTAGATGGAATCTCCATGAGAAAAAACCTCTATGGTTTTAGACATACACATATACCCATCTGCAACATAGATACTAAGGT
>RXIL01000119.1 GCA_004212085.1 Candidatus Methanolliviera hydrocarbonicum | reverse complement strand
AAGGCCCGGCAGATCAAGAAGGGAAAGGGGACGATTATATAGATGCGGATTATGAGGTAAAAGATTAATTAAGTGATTAGCGGTGTGTGCAAATGTGTGCAATTTTTGAATGTTCCATTTGCATATTAGCGAAAATGGGACATTTTCGCATGCCAAAAACCGAAGATTTTTGAGCACTTGAAAACCGAAGATTTTCAAATGGCAGAAGATTACTACGAGACATTGGACGTCTCAAAGGATGCGAGCAAGGAAGAGATAAAAAAAGCGTATAGAAAGCTCGCGATGAAGCACCATCCGGACATTAATAAGAACCCGGATGCGGAGGAGAAGTTTAAGGAGATATCAGAGGCATACGCTGTTCTTTCGGATGACACGAAGAGAAAGCAGTACGATATGTTCGGAGAAGCAGGAATAAGTGGATATTCAACGGAAGACATCTTCAGGGGAGTGAACTTCGACGACATATTCGGAGATCTCGGACTTGGGAACATCTTCGAAAATTTTTTTAATTTCGGTTTCTCCAATGGCAGAGGAAGCTTCTTCAATCGCGGTTTCTCTAATAGAAGTGAAAGGGCGAGAAGGGGTGCTGACATACAATATGACCTAAAGATTAGCCTTAAAGATGCCGCCTTTGGGATCAATAAGGAGATAAATGTTAGGAAGTATGGGATTTGCCCGGAATGTAACGGCAGAAGGAGTAAGGCCGGTTCTTCCCCAGAGAAGTGCCCAAGGTGCGATGGAAGAGGACAGATACAGAATGTGAGGAGGACAGCTTTTGGACAATTCATGAATATAACCACCTGTCCGGATTGTGGTGGAGAAGGTGTGGTAATAAAAGATCCCTGTCCCAGATGCGGCGGAACGGGAAGGACAATTCAAGAGAAGCGGATGAAAGTTAAGATACCTCCAGGCGTCGAAGACGGATCTAGATTGCGAATTGTTGGCGAAGGAGAATATGGAGATATTCCCGGAGATCTGTACGTCGTGATATATATAAAAGAAGACGATCTCTTCAGAAGGGATGGAGATGATATCCTGTGCGATCTACCCGTAAGTTTTGGTCAACTGGTGCTCGGAGATGAGGTAGAGGTTCCAACGCTCNATGGAAGAGAGGCTGAGATGAAGATACCTCCCGGAACGCAGACACACACCACTTTTCTCTTGAAGNGGCNGGGAATNCCACACCTACANGGTTATGGACGGGGAGATCAGAAGGTTAAAGTAAAGGTAACCATTCCAAAGAAGTTAAACGAGAGGCAAAAGGAACTGGTCAGAGAGTTTGATTCCATAGGTCAGAATAAGAAGAAAGGGGTCTTTGGAAAGATATTTGGATGAGTTGNTAGAGCTATGAAGGCATGCATCATGTGTGGGGGTGTTGGAACTCGTTTAAGGCCTTTGACGTTTGAGAGGCCGAAACCGATGATTCCCCTATTGAATAAACCCTCCATTCAACATCTGGTGGAAAATCTCGTCTCAAGTGGTCTCGATGAGATTGTCATAACGCTCGGATATCAGGGTGAGAAGATCGAGGAATATTTTGGAGATGGATCCCTATTCGGGGCGAATATAAAATATGTATATGAAGAGAAGAAACTTGGAACGGCCGGCAGCGTAAAGAACGCACAGGATTATTTAGACGGGGATACTTTCCTGGTAGTCGGTGGGGATCTCGCATTGGACTTCAATCTCAAGCAGATATGCGATTTTCACAAGAGAAACGATTCTATCGTGACAATCGGACTCGTTTGCATGGATGATCCCAGAGAGTACGGCATCGTCGAGATGAACGCAAAAAATGAGCTAAAGCGATTCAAGGAGAAGCCACTGCCCGGAGAGGTATTCAGCAATCTGGCGAGTACCGGGATATACGTCTGTGACTCCGAGATATTTGAGTTTGTCCTAAGGGGGGAAAGATACGATTTCGCAAAAGATCTATTTCCAAGATTTTTAGAAAGCGGTAAAAAGATGAGTGGTTGGCTCTCCCGAGGGCATTGGAGTGATGTTGGAGATATCAAAAGTTATAGGGAGGCGGTTCGTTGGAAACTCGGGGATATGGTAGGAACGGAGATAACTGGAGAATTTTACTCCAAAGGTAAGATCAGGGGGCCAATCAGTATTCAAAACGGGGTTAAAATCGGGCGAGGCACCTCGATAGTGGGTCCGGTGATCGTTGGGGAGAATACCACCATAGGAGAAGATGTTCTGATAGCTCCCTATACATCTCTTGGATCGAACTGTAGCATAGAGAGCGATTCCAAGATATTATCTGCCATCCTTTATGACGACGTAACGATAGAGGAAGGATCGATAATCTCGAGTGCGATCATAGATGGATGCACCAAAATTGGGCGAGACTGTGTCATAGAGAACGGAGTCGTAATTGGCCCTAGATCTGATATAGGAAATAATTCTACGGTGAGATCTTACGTAAAGATCTGGCCCGAAATGTATGTACCGCCTAACTCAACCGTCTCGGAGGATATTTTAAATGAAGAATATGGAATAGTTACGAGTGGTTCATAGCTATTTAAAATAATCAAAAAATTTAAATAAGGGGATAGATCAATTCGAATCTCGGAATTGGGGGTTAGATGGTTCTAGAATCACTGAAGGAAATAAGGGGTAAGGAAGGCGAATGCAATAGTGATATCACTAGGGCAAGAGAGGAAGCCAAGAAGCGGATCGAGGATGCGGAAAATAGCGCCAGAACCTCTTATGAAGAGGCGGTAGAAGCGGCTAAGAAAGAGGTTGAAGTGATGATGGAGAATGCCAAATCTGATGCAGAAAAGGAGTCAGAAGCAATCTTATCGGAGAACGAGAGGAATATAAAGGTTTTAAAAGAGATTGCCATATCCAAGATCGACGAAGCGGTGGACCGCGTCGTTACGCAGATTCTCGGGTGATCTTCGATGTTTAGACCGGTAAGGATGAAAAAGGTGGATCTGATATCAACCGAGGAGTATAAAGACAAAATCATCAGAACGTTGCACCGTCGCGGCGTAGTGCAGATAAAAGAGATGGGCAATAAGTTAGGGGAAGAGGAGTGGAGTGCTATTTTAGACTCTCATCCATCCGATCCGAATTTGAGAACGATGAATAACGATATAGTATCTNTAAACAAAATATTAGAGACGTTTGAGGAAGCGAATCCTGAAGAGAAGGATGGCTTTTTCAAAGCTCTCTTCAATCCCTCTCCTCCAAAAAAAATCCCGGTGGGTGATTTACACGGCNAAGAGTTAATGATCGAAGTGGGAAAAGTTTTAGAACGCGTCAAAAGTGAAATAGATGAACCGATGGAGAAGATAAATGGGATAGATAAGAGNGTGGANNGCATCGATGCTTTTCTCGAGGNCATCAAAAGAATATCCACGCTGAACGTGGATATATCCCTTCTAATCGGGGGGTATTATACTTCAACATTCGTTGGGATTGCATCCGCGGACATTCTCGAACGAATAGAAAAAGAAACAAAGGATATCACGAAGAAAATCTACATTTACGACCAAAAAATTCCAGAGACAGAAGATCACATTCTTGTAATAGTCTGTTTGAAAGAATATTTCGATTCTATATCGAATACCTTGAGGAGAACCGGATTTGACAGGATAAATATCGAATTTGAGGATGTGGAGATTCGTGGAACGCCATTAGAGGTCATTGCCCAACTTGAAAGCGCTAAAAATAAACTCATTGACGAAAGGTGCGGCTATGAGAAGGTTATCGCCGAAGCTGCGGACAAACACAGGGATGATTTAGAACAGATTCTTGAACTTATGATCTTTGAACGGGAGAGGACTGAAGTTAAAACGAATTTTCTCAAAACGGAGGAGGCATTCGTTGCCGAGGGATGGATCCCGGCCGATAGGGCAGACAAACTCAGAGAAGAGCTGATAAACGATGTGAACGGGCGCATCCATTTCCACACATCCGATCCGGATCCATCAGATGACGTGCCGGTAAAACTTAATAATAAAGGGTTCTTTAAAAGCTTTGAGCTGATAACCAAGCTCTTTTCCACACCAAAATATGATGAATACGATCCGACGGTTCTCTTGGCGATCGGTTTCATGATATTCTTTTCCTTGATGCTTACAGACGCGATGTATGGTTTCGTGAACCTTCTCTTAGGTCTTTTCCTCTGGAAGGGGGGCGGGAAATATAATAAAATGTATAAAGATTTTGGTATTATCTTCACGGTTTGTGGTGTCGTATCCGTGGCGATAGGTGCAATAACAGGGGGGTGGTTTGGAGACCTCTTCGTGAAATATCTTGGAATCAATGCCCTCAACTCCGTCCTGCTCTTTGAGCCTATGGGAAGTGCAGGATGGCTCTGCGAAGTGACGGGACAGCAGGGTATTATACTCTTCTTGGTCATCTCGCTCTTGTTGGGGATTATTCATCTGGACACAGGTATCTTGACCGGGATCATCGGAAATCTTAAAAAAGAAAAGATCAAAGATGCATTTACAGGGGATCTATGGTTCCTCTTGATTCAGCCTGCCATTGTTCTGTTGTACTTTAATAGCGCTTCTTATTATTTGATATCTGCTCTCATTCTGATTTTAGTCGCGTTTGTCTTATTGTTGGTTGGCCATAAGGGAATGTTCTTCTTCCAGATAACGGGTGCACTTGGTGATGTTTTGTCATACGTACGATTGATGGCACTCGGTCTGTGTACCTACGGGATGGCATTGACGTTCAATGCACTGGCCGCTTTGGCAGGTGGGATTCCAACAATAGGTATCGTTTTTGCGGTTTTAATAGGGCTTATGGGGCACATACTCAATTGGTTGTTACAGACGCTTGGAAGTTTCGTCCACGGCATGAGATTGCACTATGTGGAGTTCTTCAGTAAGTTTTATGAAGGTGGCGGAGTTGAATTTACACCGTTCAAGGAGAATAGAGAAAAAACTGTATTGAAATAGGAGGAGTGAAAAGATGGTTATGGGAATGGGCATGGCCCTTGCGGCAATAGGGGCCGGTTTGTCTATGGGTATCTCGGCTATCGGAGCCGGTTTGGGAGTTGGTATCGCGGGAGAGGCAGGAGCTGGGGTCTTGGCAGAAGATCCAAGTAAATTTGGTCAGGTATTAATATATCAGGCATTGCCACAGACCCAGGGGATATATGGATTCCTAACTGGTATATTGATAATGATAGGCGTTGGTCTCCTTGGCGGGGCCGGAATCGAGGTGCCGACGGAGATGGGGATGATCGCATTAGGCGCTGGTCTTTGTTCTGGTCTTGGAGGAATCACTGCCATAGGACAGGGTATTACTGCAGGCGCGTGTGCTGGAATGGCTGCCAAAAGTCCAGAAACATTTGGTTCTGGAATGGTTCTCACGGTGATGTCCGAGACGTTCGCGGTATTTTCGTTGCTCATCGCGATACTGCTGATGGTCGGATCGGGTATAATGTAACTCGAGTAACTCGAAATTTTATGGAGGGAGGGTATTGGTGACGGAAGGGATCCAACTTATCATCAGCGATATTGTAGCAAAGGCAGAGGAGCAGATAAAAAAGATTGAGGAGGATGCCAAAGCGGAGATAAATAAGATAATAGAGAGTGAGAGGGAAGAGGCAGAGAAGGAAAAGAAGAGGGTTATGGAGCGAGGAAAAAGCCTTGCAGAACTAGAAAGGCAGCGAATTTTAGCTGATGGAAGAATAAAGGCAAAAAAAGACCAGTTGGCCACGAAGGAAACGATAATAAAGGACGTATTTGATCGGGCAATAGAGAAGATGAAGAAGATCACTAACTCAGAGGATTATAAAGAGGTCTTATTCGAGCTCATAAAATCGTCCGTCGAAACGGTAGGAGAGAAAGAGGTAAAGATCCTCGTGGATGAGAAAGATAAGAAGGTGCTAAAGGAGAATGAAGACCGGCTTAAGAAGGCACTCGGTGAGACGAAGTATGATCTTGATGAAACGATCGAATGTATCGGTGGGGTCATTGTAAAATCTAAAACGATAGCGGTGGATAACACGTTGGAGGCTAGGCTCGAAAGATCGATGAGCTTGCTGAGAGCGGATGTAGCCAAAATATTGTTTGGATAATAACTCGGTGATAGGGGAATTATAATGGCGATCTCTGGATTTTTGGGCTCTATGAGTACCGAGGTGGCGGGAATATTCGTCGTCATAATGGGTGTGATGGGGATAGCGTTCTTATATCCGGTCGTTAAAAAGCTGAAGAATATCGTACCGTACGTTTATCCGAATGCGAGAATAAGGGCTAAAGAGGCGAAGCTTATAAAAAGTGACACCTTTGAAGAGATGATTTCTGTGGCATCTCTCTCCGAAGTAATTTCAATGCTCGAAAACACCGATCATTTAAAATTTGCTCAGTCGATCTCCATTGATAAGGCGGAGGATGTGGAAACACCTGTGGATAAGTATATGGCAGATCTTTACTGGGAAATTGCTAGTATCGTACCGAAGAAGGATTTGCCACTCATGAAAACACTAATGGCTATGTGGGACGCGAGAAACCTCAAGCTTATCGTAAGGAATGTTCATCTCTTTGAGACGGGGCGGGGAGGAAAAACTGACGAGGACATTATAAAACTCATGGTTAGGAGCCCCATGGAGAAGAGCATTAAAAATCTTGTTGACGCAAGAACTATGGATGAAATGGCCACTGGTCTCGAAGGAAGTGCTTTCGATCTATCGGCATATATACCACACTATAGACAAACGGGGAGTTTATCTATTCTAGAAAATGCTCTTTACAGGGTGGTTTATGAGGTAATGTTAAAGGAGTTGCCTCCAAACGAGCCTGAGGTCAAGAGATACTTTTCCACAATGGTTGGTGTACAGAACCTGAAGACGCTCCTCAGAGCGAAGCGGGATGGTATGAGTTACCGACAAATAGAGCCTTTTTTGATAAAGAATGCCGGGCTGGCAGAAGGGATTGCGAAAAGTTTTGATGAACTTGGGATCACAGATATGATAAATGGGCTAGAAGGCACCGTCTTTTACAAACCCCTCACGGAAGTTCTGCCGGAATATGATAAAGAAAAAAGCTTATCCGCTTTTGAGAACGTTTTAGATGGGTTAATAGCAAGAACGGGAATGGATATATCGACGAGTCACCCCTTCGGCATGGGGCCAATAATAGGCTTTCTATCCGTGAAAGATATGGAGGCCAAGAACCTCAAAAGGATAATGACCGCAAAATATCTGAATTTGCCGGCAGATGAGATTAAACCGTTGATGATAAACGCATGAAGATGATCTAAAATGGGAAAGAAGATAGCGATAATTGGAGACGATGTTACAAGGACGGGGTTCAAGCTCGGGGGCATGAGCGAGACGTTCGGAGATAAAGATTTGGAGGGGATACTATCAAAATTGGCCGAGGAGGATTTTGGTATTGCATTCATCACCGAGAAGATTGCAGAAAAAAATAGAGAGACTATAGATGAGTTTGAGAAGACGAAGAGAAGTATAACACCAATTTTGATTGAAATTCCAGATTATCTAGGACCAATGGAGCAAAGAGAAGATTCGATCTCCAAGCTAATTAAAAGGGCGATAGGTGTCGAGATCATTCAGAAGGAGGAGTGAGATTTTGGTAATAAAAGGAGAGATTATAAAGGTCGCGGGTCCCCTCGTCGTTGCGGATGGAATGAGAGGTTCCACGATGTATGAAGTTATTAGGGTGGGCGAAGAGCGTCTTTTGGGTGAAAATATAGGACTGGAAGGGGATAAATCCTACATTCAGGTCTATGAGGATACCACGGGAATAAAACCGGGTGAAGGTGTTTTGGGGACTGGAATGCCGTTATCAGCCTCGTTGGGACCTGGTTTATTAAAGAACATATATGATGGCGTTCAAAGGCCCCTCATGGAGATCGCGGAGAGATCAGGGGACTACATAGAGAGAGGGTTGGATGTTTCTGGTCTGGACGTGAATAAGAAGTGGGATTTTGCGCCTTCCGTTGCGAAGGGGGAAGAAGTTAAAGCTGGTCAAATCATCGGAACGTTGCCGGAGAGTAAGGTCATCGAACATAGAGTTCTGCTTCCTCCAAAAATTAACGGAATGATAAAGGAGATAAACGAAGGAAAATTCAAGATAGATGATCCAATCGGCACGTTGGAGAAGAGTGGAGAAGAGACCCCGCTATATATCTATCACAAATGGCCGGTCAGAATCCCAAGACCTTATATAGAGAAGATGGAACCTGATGAACCGATGATAACGGGGCAGAGGATCTTAGATGTTTTCTTTCCAGTGGCAAAAGGGGGGACGGCCGCTATACCCGGAGGATTTGGAACGGGAAAGACGGTNNCACAGCATCAGCTTTCCAGGTGGAGCGATACAGATATAATCGTCTATGTGGGCTGTGGAGAGCGTGGNAACGAGATGACAGAGGTTCTGAANGATTTTCCAAAGTTGATAGATCCCAANAGCGGCGAAGTTTTGATGGAGAGAACCGTATTAATTGCAAATACGTCCAACATGCCCGTTGCGGCCAGAGAAGCATCTGTATATACGGNAATTACGATGGCGGAGTATTATAGAGATATGGGATACAAGGTCTCCCTCATGGCTGACTCGACGAGTAGATGGGCAGAGGCGCTTAGAGAGATATCTGGCAGGATGGAAGAGATGCCCGGAGAGGAGGGGTACCCAGCATACCTGGCGAGCAGATTGGCAGACTTCTATGAACGTGCCGGGAAGGTCACCACGTTGAACGGAGAAGTAGGATCAGTCTCCGTGACAGGTGCGGTCTCACCACCAGGGGGAGATTTCTCAGAACCCGTGACGCAGAATACGTTGAGGATCACCAAGGTCTTCTGGGCATTAGATTCGTCTTTAGCAGATCGAAGACATTTTCCCGCGATAAATTGGCTCAGAAGTTATTCACTCTACGCCGAGGAACTTTCAAAATGGTTCGATGATAATGTTGCAGAAGACTTCACATCGAACAGAAAGGATGCTATGAGGCTCTTGCAGCAGGAATCAGAATTACAGGAGATCGTCCAGCTTGTAGGTCCAGATGCCTTACCCGAAAGAGAGCGACTCGTTTTAGAGGTGACAAGAATGATCAGGGAGGATTTTCTGATGCAGAATGCCTACCATGATATCGACACGTATTGCAGTATAGAGAAGCAATACGAGATGCTGAAGGTGATATTGAAATTCCACGAGTATGCTTCGGACGCTCTGGGAAGGGGTACAAGTGTAGAGAAGATTGCGGATCTTCCGATCAGGGATGAGGTGGCCAGAATGAAATACATTCCCCAAGAAGGAGTAGAAATGAAGTTAAAAGAGATATATGACGAGATGGACAAAGAGTTCAAGGAGCTAGCATAATGGATTTGATCAAGATCAGAGAATATACTTCTGTCGGTGAAGTGAGCGGACCGCTGATCGTTGTTCAGGGGGTAGAAGGTGCGGCTTATGGGGAGGTCGTTGAGATAGAGACTCCGAGCGGTGATAAGCGAAAAGGTCAGGTTCTCGAGGCAAGGGGCGACGCGGCGGTCGTCCAAGTATTCGAGGGAACGAGTGGGCTGGATACGTCCGGGACGAAGGTCAGGTTTACGGGAGAGACGATGAAGATCCCCGTCTCCGTGGAGATGCTGGGAAGGTTCTTCGACGGTCTTGGAAGGCCGATCGATAAAGGTCCAGAGATCATCTCGGAGAGCAGATACGATGTCAATGGAGCTCCGATGAACCCATACAGGCGAGAATATCCAAACGAGTTCATCCAAACGGGCATATCCACGATCGATTGTATGAACACCCTCGTCAGGGGGCAGAAGCTCCCGATCTTCAGTGGATCTGGTCTTCCTCACAACGAGCTTGCGGCCCAGATAGCAAGGCAGGCAAAGGTTTTGGGAAAAGAGGAACAATTTGCGGTGATATTTGCCGCGATGGGGATCACCTATGAAGAGTCAAACTTCTTCATGAAGGATTTCGAGAGGACAGGGGCGATGGAGAGGATCGTCGCGTTCATGAACCTCGCAGACGATCCAGCAATCGAACGGCTCATCACACCGAAGATGGCATTAACGACTGCAGAATATCTGGCTTTTGAGGAAGATATGCACGTTTTAGTCATCTTAACAGATATGACAAATTACTGTGAGGCGCTTCGAGAGATATCTGCTTCGAGGGAGGAAGTTCCCGGAAGAAGAGGTTATCCCGGTTACATGTACACGGATCTCGCTATGAGTTACGAGCGAGCCGGGAGGATAAGCGGCAAAAAAGGTTCTATTACACAGATGCAGATTCTATCGATGCCAGATGATGACATAACTCATCCAATTCCCGATCTGACTGGTTATATAACGGAGGGGCAATTTGTTCTCTCAAGAGAACTGCACCGAAAGGGTATATATCCACCTGTGGACGTATTACCTTCGCTCTCGAGATTGATGAACCAGGGAATAGGCGCGGGAAAGACGAGGGAGGATCATTCCGGAGTTTCAAATCAGCTCTATTCTGCTTATGCGGAAGGAAGAGACATGAGAGACCTAGTCGCCGTCGTGGGAGAAGAGGCCCTTACGGACAGAGATAAAAAGTACTTGGAATTTGCAGATAGATTTGAACGGGAGTTTGTGACACAGGATAGAGATGAGAACAGAAGCATCGAAGAGACACTCGATTTGGGATGGGATTTGCTCTCAATGCTTCCGGAGAGAGAATTAAAAAGAATAGACGACGATATAATCGAGAAATATCATCCAAAGCACAGGTCTTGAAATGCCCGATATAATTGAGGGGACGAAGCCCACCCGGATGGAACTTTTGAACTTGAAGCGAAGGGAAAAATTGGCAGAGAAGGGGCATAAGCTCCTGAAAGAGAAGAGGGACGCACTGATCATGGAATTTCTCGATGTTGCCAGAGAAGTTAGAAATCTGAGAAAGGATGCCGAGAAATCCCTTTCTATTGCATATAAGGATTTGTTATGGGCTCAAACGGCGATGGGGGTTAGGGAGGTTGAAGAGATCTCAACCGTGACGTCACAAAAGATTGAGGTCACGTTCTATCCGAGAAATATAATGGGTGTTGTCGTTCCCACTATAGAAGTATCTGAAACTGAAAGAAACTTCTTGGAAAGGGGTTATGGTGTCATAGAGACCTCTTCCAAGTTGGATGATGCGGCGAAGAACTTCGAGGCGGCTATTAAGAGGCTGGTGAGACTTGCAGAGGTGGAGGGAACGGTCAGAAGATTGGGGGAAGAGGTCGAGAAGACCAAGAGAAGGGTGAATGCGTTGGAATATGTCATGCTTCCGAGACTCTCCGCCACCGTCCGGTACATAACGATGAGACTCGAAGAGATGGAGAGGGAGAACGTGCCAAGATTAAAGAAGATCAAGGCAATTCTGGAAGCGAAAAAAATTGAGAAGGCGACCGCGTAAGTTTTTAGCACGAAAGATGTAAAGTTGAGAAGAAGAAGAGAATGCCCAAAAAGAGTTTATTAGAAGAGTATTTTCCCGATGAAAAGAGCAGAACG
>RXIL01000104.1 GCA_004212085.1 Candidatus Methanolliviera hydrocarbonicum | reverse complement strand
ATGGTAAGCAGGAGCAAAATTGGGCTGATAGCGGAAGCTATCCAGAGGTTCTGGAGCTATGATGTGTTGAGGGAATATAGTATAAATGGCGTCGCGGGAACAACCTGAAGTTCGATAAGTGGAGAAATACTAAGGTGAAATCCATTCAAAAAGGGATATGGGTGCATTCGTTCAACAGAGCACAAAAATCGAAAACTTTTTAAAAAGATACTTAGCTATGCAAATACGGTGGTGATATTGAGGTGGAAACGAAAGAATCGTATTCCAAATTTAGGGACGAGTGGGGTATTAGGCCAGTGCCCCCTTTGCCCAATAAGCCTATATACAAGATAGTGGCGGAGGGCGCTAAAAAGTGGCCAAAAAAAGATGCTCTGATCTGTTTGGGTAGTAGGTTAACTTATAAGGAGTTGGATGAACTTTCCAATAGGCTAGCATTTGCTCTGGCAGATAGGCTCGGGGTCAAAAAGGGCGATAGGGTAGCGGCTATGTTGCCCAACTGCATCCAGCACACGTTGGTATTTTTCGCTGTGAATAAACTCGGAGCTATCCACGTGCCCTGCAACGTGATGTACAAATCCCGCGAAGTGGAGCAGCAGCTGAACGATTGTGGGGCCAAGGTCTTCATCACGCTGGGTAGTTTACCAATTTTACCAATTGTAGAAGCGATCAAGGATAAAACCTCGGTAGAACACATCATCGTGACCAATATCGAGGATTTCGCTACTTCCCAAGAAGAAATCCCGCCCATATTCAGAGCGGAAAATAAGGAATTCCCGGGGACTCAACTGCTTTCGTTGTTAGAGAAGCAAGGTGAGCTCCCAGAAGTTAAAATCACTCCTTCCGAAGACCTAAGTTTGATCCTATATACGGCGGGGACTACAGGTGTTCCAAAAGGCGTCATGGAGACTCATAAAACCGTATGGAGTTGCGTGCATCCGACCAAATACATTTTCGATTTTGATGAAGAAGACGTGAACCTGCAGATCATGCCAATGTTCCACTGCTCGGGCTATTGTCTTGTACAGCTTCCCATCCTGTATTCGGGCGGGACTTCGGTGTTGGTGCCACTTTTTGATGCGAAGAACTGTTTAAGATGGATACAAGACCATAGAGTAACCCGCATATTCGCACCGCCCACCTTCTTCGTGGGCTTGATGAATGTCCCAGAGATCAGGAGTTATGACCTTTCTGGTCTTAAGACCACCCTTTCCTGCGGAGCTCCCCAACCGCCCCCCTTAAGGGGAGAATGGAAGGGGATAACCGGTCTGGGCCTTCTCGATGGGTACGGGTTGACTGAAACGATGTGCCAAGGAGCCTCGGTCGTAAGCATGCCCAATAAGTACAAACCTGGAGCCATCGGCCCGGCGTTCAATTGCGAGGTAAAAATCGCGGATGAAAGAGGTAAAATCGTCCCCCGTGGTACCGTGGGAGAATTTATGTTTAGGGGAGACGGTGTCGCAAAAGGCTATTGGAATAAGCCGGAGGAGACAAAAGTCGCCTTTCTGGATGATGGATGGCTTCATACCGGAGATGCAGGGTATATGGACGATGAAGACTTTATGTACTTTGTTGATCGCTATAAAGATTTAATAGTTGCTTCTGGTTATAATGTGGCTCCCGCCGAGGTGGAAGGTGTATTGATGGGGCATTCTGCCGTGAAAGAGGCGGGCGTCGTCGGAGTACCGGATGAATATCGAGGTGAAACTGTTAGGGCATTTGTCAGTCTTAAAGAGGGATATAAAGGAAAAGTCACAGAGGAGGAGATAATAGAGCATTGCAAAAAGAATCTTGCCACCTTCAAAGTTCCCAAAAGCGTGGAATTTATAGAAGAGATTCCAAAAAATCCGGTTGGTAAGATACTGAGGAGAGCATTGAGAGAAGAGGGTGCGAAAAAGATCAAGTGAGTTTTTACAAACTTTGTGCATAAAAATATAGCTCATTATTCCAATACTTTTTATTGAAGGAAAGATTTAAGGGATATCAGCGAAACAATGGTAACAAAATTAAGGAGGTGAGCATGAGAAACGTGGCAATTGTGGGTGTATCACAAATTCCTCACACCGAGGCAACGCTGGATAAAAGCATATTTGAGATGGATTACGAACTGACGAAAGGACTGATCGACAAAGTAGGAATTTCCAAGGACGACATTGAGACTGTGATAGAGGCGTCATCGGATTATTGGAGAGGAATCGCCTGTTCAAACATCCATACGCTCGAATCCACCACGGGTTATCTGAAGGAGGTATCCAAGGTGGAACAGGATGGGGCTTTCGGATTTTTGTACGCGTATATGAGAATTCTATCTGGACAGTTCGATACAGCACTCGTGGTTAGCGATACGAAGTGTTCCGAGATAGATATGCCATTCTCCAATATCACGAACATCTCTGCGGATCCAATATTTCAACGTTGGATCGGTATTGACGAAATTTCATCGGCCGCGATACAGGCTCAAGATTACATGCAGAGATACGGAATCAGCGAAGAACAGATCGCAAAAGTCTCCGTAAAGAACCTTAAAAATGCTTTAAATAATCCATACGCCCACAAAAAGGGAAGAATAAAAGTTGATGACGTGTTGAGATCGCCGATGCTATCTTATCCGCTGAGAGAACTCAATTGTTGTCCATATTCCGACGGTGCCTGCGCAATCATTCTGGCATCGGAGGAAAAGGCGAAGAAGATCACGGATAACCCGGCGTGGATCAGAGGGGTTGGATGGGGCATGGATTCCTATTTCCTGGGGGATAGAGATCTGGTGGATACGACGGTTTTGAAGACGGCTTCAAGAAGGGCGTATAAAATGGCTGGAATTGAAGACCCGAGAAGAGAGCTCGATCTCATAGAGCTATCCGAACCATTCGCACCACAGGAGCTTCTTTGGTATGAGGGGCTCGGCATCTGTAAAGAAGGGAAAGGTGGTACGTTGATAGATGAAGGGACGACCGAAATGGAGGGAAATATTCCTGTCAACCCCTCTGGCGGTGTACTCTCTTTCAATCCATACGTAGCGCGGGGCCTGATCAGAATAGCCGAGTCTGCTATGCAGGTGATGGATAAGGCCGGTGAACACCAAATACCTGATGCGGAGACTGCCCTTGCCCATGCAATAGGAGGATTTGCAGGAGAAGCACATGCCGTTATATGTCTAAGTAAATAAGAGGAGGTGAAGTCAGATGGTTAGAAATGTGGCAAT
Organism: Candidatus Methanolliviera hydrocarbonicum; assembly: GCA_004212085.1. GTDB lineage: Archaea > Halobacteriota > Methanoliparia > Methanoliparales > Methanoliparaceae > Methanolliviera > Methanolliviera hydrocarbonicum. The sequence goes on along the minus strand of RXIL01000104.1, from coordinate 8,678 downwards.
TGTGGGCATAGGACAGACGAAATGTGGCAGAAGATCGGATGTTACTCTCTCAGAGTTGGTGTACGAAGCGACAAAAAAAGGCCTCGAAGATGCCAAATTGATGAACAAAGAGATCGACGCCGTGGTCTGCGGAAGTATGCCTGGATACCAGTGCGGAATCAATGATTCGCAATATTATATAGTGGATGGTCTCGGGGGTTTTTCGAAACCTGTGATTAGAATAGCCACTTGTGGATCGACCGGCGGCTCGGTATTTCATTCTGCGTATTATCATGTCGCCTCTGGTCTCTTTGATATTGTATTGGCAGTCGGACACGAGAAGATGAGTGAGGGGGACTCGCAAGGCGTCATGTCAAATGTGACGGATCCATTCATACAGCGACCATTTTTGGGTGGCGCTCCCGGGGTGTTTGCATTACAATTTAGCCAATACGAGAGTAGATATAATATTTCACACGAAAGGGCACGCGCCGCGACGGCCGAGATCTCTGTGAGAAATCATCTTGCTGCCTTCGACAATCCATACGCCCATCTAAAGATAAAGTGCACGATCGAGGACGTATTGAAGTCGCAGATGTTATGTTATCCGATCAGAATGTTGGATTGTTGCCCATCGTCCGACGGTGCATGCGCAATCATTCTGGCATCGGAGGAGAAGGCGAAGAAGATCACGGATAATCCTGTATGGGTTAAAGGATTGGGGTATGCTGGAGATGAACAGTGGCTTGGAGATAAAGACTTCGTGGAATGGTTATCCCCGATAACGGCATCAAGAAGAGCGTATAAAATGGCTGGAATTGAAGATCCAGGAAAAGAATTGGACGTTGCAGAGGTATATAACCCGTTCACATGGCAAGAACTTCTCTGGTACGAACAATTCGGTTTCTGTGGTAAGGGTGAGGGGATCAAAATGGTTGAAGATGGGATGACAGAGAAAGACGGAGACATGCCTATAGCACCATCCGGCGGTACCTTGTGCACGAACCCAATCGGAGCAACAGGTATGCAACGCGTTGCAGAGGCCGCCATGCAGGTGAGGGGTACGGCCGGTAAACACCAGGTTAAGGGTGCCGAAACTGGTTTTGCTTCGGCGATGGGCGGCGTCGTTCAATACACGGCGGTAACAGTCGTCAGTAAAAATTTGTAAGGGGATGAGAAGTATGGTTGATAGAATAAAATTGGAGAGAGATATGAAGAGAAACACGCTCAAGATGACATTGCCATTGCCATATAGCTGGGCAATTGGTGAGACTTGGACGAAGTTCTTTGACACGTTCAAGAATGAAAAGATCATGGGAAGCAGATGCCCGGAATGCGGTCGTGTGTTGGTGCCCGCGAGAAAATTCTGCCCCCGATGTTTCGTCGATACGACCGAAGAGGTGGAAGTGAAGAATGAGGGGATACTGCAGGGATATACGATCGTCTATTACACATTTGCAAACCAGCCGAGAGATCCACCATATGGCATCGGCGTCATAAAACTCGATGGGGCGGATACGGGTTTTACCCATTTCATCGGTGGAATGGATTTTGATGTTGACAAAATTCAAAAACAGCTGGTGATTGGAAAAACCCGTTTGAAAGCGGTATGGAAGGATAAAAAAGAGGGTAACATCTTCGATCTTGACTATTTCAAACCGATTTAGGACTTTTTATTTTTCGCCTCACCTGGAATAGTGATTTGGTGATGATCAGAAGTTTACCCTATCTTTCCCTTTCAAATCGAGCATCTTCCTTGCATCATCCGGCGTGGCAACCTCATAACTTAATCTATCCGCGATCTCGACGATGTTTTTTACGAGATCCGCATTGCTCTTGGCCATCACTCCCTTCTTTAGCCATAGGTTATCTTCCATCCCGACCCTGACGTGCCCGCCGAGTATCATACCCATCGTACATATCGGGAACTCATCTCTGCCCGCCGCGATGGTTGACCACGTGTAGTTATCACCAAATAATCTGTCTGCCGTATTCTTCATGTGCATGAGGTCGTAAGGCGTTGATCCGATACCACCAAGAATGCCCGTGACAAACTGTATGTGCACCGGGAGATCGAGAACTCCTTCGCGTACGAGAAAAGCGGCGTTGTATACCTGACCCACATCATAACATTCCAGCTCAGGCTTTGTATCGTACTTCTCCATCGTCTCACAGATATACTCCAAATCCTTGAACGTGTTTTTAAAGACAAAATCGTCGGTTGATTCGATGTACGGCTTCTCCCACGGATATTTATATTCTTTGATCTTCTCCGCCACCGGAAACATTGCAAAGTTCATCGAGCCCATATTGAAAGACGACATCTCCGGTTTAAATTCTGGAACCACTGCAACTCTCTCTTCGATCGTCATGCCGAGCCCTCCGCCGGTAGTTATGCAGATAACCGCATTGCTCTCTTCCTTGATTTTCGTGACGATCTCCCTCATCACATTCAAATCGGATGTGGGAGCCCCCGTCTTTGAATCTCTTGCGTGTATGTGAACTACGGCGGCACCGGCCTCACATGCCTTAATTGCATCATCCGCTATCTGTTCTGGAAAAATGGGAAGATACCTAGACATGCTGGGAATATTTACCGACCCTGTTACCGCACAGGTCACGATGACCTTATCTCTCATTCAAAACTCCTCTTTTTTCTTCCTCTGAGAGTTTTTGGTATTATATTCTTTTCCTCCGCTTCTCTCTCGAGCTCATCTCTGAAATCTGGGTGGGCGATTGAGATCAGTAATTTTGCCCTTTCCCAGCTAGTTTTCCCTTTGAGATTCACCACGCCATATTCGGTCGCGACGTACGACGTGACGCTCCTCGGCACGGTGACGACGTCGCCACGCTCTAACTGTGGAACGATCCTCGATTCTACCTCACCATCCTTCGTTTTATATGTAGAATGGAGGCAGGTAAATGCTTTTCCTCCCTTCGACATATATGCTCCGAGCGTGAAATCGAGTTGTCCTCCCGTTCCACTGATGTGGCGATACCCGACGGTCTCCGAACAGACTTGTCCCGTGAGATCCACCGCTATCGCGCTGTTTATCGCCACCTGCTTCTCGTTCTGGGAGATGATATAGGGGTCGTTCGTGTAATCGACGGGAAATCCGGCGAGAGATGTGTTGTGATCCATGAAGTCATACATTCTCCTCGAGCCTGCGGCGAAACAATGGACGGCTTTTCCTGGATTTAAGCTCGTTTTCCTTCCGGTGATCACACCCTCCTCGATGAGATCGGCCATACTATCCGTGAACATCTCCGTGTGTATCCCAAGATCCTTCTTCCCATGTTCCATGAGCAGTTGACCGATGATATTTGGCATGCCGCCAATTCCGAGTTGCATCGTCGATCCGTTCTCGATGAGAGACGCCACATTCTCGGCTACTTTTTTTTATCAACATCCGTTGCATCAGGATTTCCGAGCTCAGGTATCTCATACTTCTCGTTCTCGACGATAAAATCTACATCCGATATGTGTATGGATTCATCGTAACCACCCGGAACCCATGGCATCGATCTATTCACCTCCAGAACTATTGTCTTTGCAACGTCGCAGACCGCTTTTTGCGCTGCCAATCCGACGCCAAAATTAAAATATCCCCCCTATCCATCGGAGTTACTTCCATAAAAGCCATATCCACCTTATCCTTCAAGAATTCTCGATACACTCTCGGTTGGTCGTGGAAGTTGAAAGGTATGTGGGAGAGACACCCCATATCGCAGTATCTTCTCCCTTGTTTCATAACGAAGAAGTCGTTGAAGATGAAGTGTTTCTGCTCTGGATCTGCCTTGACCGTTTGAGGCTCTAGATGGAACCCGGTGGTTCTGATCTTGACATCCTCTAATTCATCTGCTCTTTTCGCTATCTCCTCCTCCATAAGGTATGCGATACCCATGAAAAAACCAAAGTCAATCCACATCTCAGATTTAACAAGTTTAGCTGCATCTTCTGGGGATATAATCTTCTTATCATATTCCTTTTTGTATTCCATACTTAAAATAACCTCCTTCAAAATAAATAACTTCTCAGACCGTTCTAAACGACTTTGGCATACCCATGATGTGCTCTCCTATGTATGCAAGGGACATCTGGTTCGTTACAGGGGCCAACCGGCAAAGTTGCATCTCGCGCCACCATCGCTCCACGTGTTGTTCTTTTGCATATCCATACCCGCCGAGCGCCTGCATCGCATTATAACATGCCTCCATTCCAGCCTCAACCGACATATATTTTCCGAGATTTGCGTCGGCAACATACGGCTTTCCATGGTCAAGGAGCCATGCAGCTCTCCTATTCATCAGTCTCGCGCATTCCAGCTTCGCAAAAGAGGCGGCCATCGGGAACTGAAGGCCTTGGTAAGAGCCTATGGGGTCGCCAAAGACGTCTCTCGTATTTGCATATTCCACCGCGTATTTGAGGGCACACGTGCCTATTCCAACGCCTGCGGTTCCAAACGAGATCCTCTCTGGATTTAATACCTCCACCAAGTCCTGCCATCCCTTGCCGATCCTTCCGTTTCCTCCAAGTATGCTATCCTCGGAGATTATCAGATCATCGATATGGACGGTGCACGTATGCGAATAGTTGATGCCATGTTTTGGCATCGCTTCCCAACTCACGGATTCATCTGGAAGATCGACCAGGAACAACGTCAGTCCCTCACTCTTTCTTTTGACTTCTTCCTTCGGTGTCGTTCTCGTGACAAGAAGCATCATGCTAGATCTATCAACATTTGAGATGAACATCTTCTGTCCGTTGATGATATATNCGTCACCCTCCTTTACGGCCAAAGTTTTTGTATTTAGTGTGTTTGAACCTGCATCTGGCTCAGTCAAAGCCATACAACCTTCCATCCCCTTCGCCAACTTCGGCAGATACTTCTCCTTCTCTTCTTCGGTGCCGAGTCTCGAGATGGGATTTGAACAGAAGACCTCTTGAACGCAGAGATACCAGATGGGTGCCATTCCGCACCCATTCGATGCCATCTCATCCATCGCGATCTCCAGTTCGAGCATTCCCATACCCTCTCCACCGTACTCTTCCGGTATGATCACTCCTGTGAAATTGTTATTGACGAGCGTATCCCAGAATTCTTGGCCGAATTTTTCCTCTTCTTCGTGTTCTCTCCAGTAGTCCGGTCCAAATTCACCAGCTATCTCACGAGACGTCTCTGCTATCATCCTCTCTTCTTCGGTCTCTTCGAAGTCCACCTGATCTCCTCCCAAATATCTTAATCCGGTACTTCTGCCATCATAGGTCTATCTTTCCCATATACCTTGTCCCAATGTTCCTTTGTGCTCTTTAGGTTTCTTACAATGCGTGCCCTCCCTTCTTCGTCCCAAGAAAACCTATCCTCAACCGGTTTCCATCCCTTTGCAGGAACGACATATATATCCGTTGGATCGCCCTTCGGCTCATCGATGAATTTAATCTCGACGGGCATATCGCACTGTAACTTGGTTGGATCGACCTCTTTGACGAAGATCACCATCGCCATGTTGCACCCCTCAACCCTCACATATCCGATGATGGCTGGCAATAAACGCAAGAATGGGGTGCCCGCGAAATACATTATGGAAAAGGTGTGGAGTGTACCTCTCAACGGCAATTCGACCCACTCTGTCTCCTGGAGTTTACAGGAGGGTCTCCAGCAGTTTGCCCTCGGAGGCATAAATCTATCGCCACACTTCGGGCATCGAGTACCCATCAATTTCTTATCCAATAGTCCCTCAAAGAATGGTGAGACCATGCCATAGCTGTGGTGATAGATGAAATCAAAAGGTCTCCAGATCTCCATGAACCTCTTTTTTTGTAGTTTATCTATATTTGCCCCCTCTTCGGCGGTTCCGATCTCATAACCCACAATTTCAGCTCTTCCCACCTCACCCCACTCCAACCATTTTGGGTCCATCTCCTTCTTTTTCGTTACCTCTAACCCAAATCTCTTCTCTTTTGGTACTTCTTTTGCCATAATTATCACCTCTCAAAGATTAGAACATTTATAGCCGTACCCGTACCTCCGTGGCTGTGATTCAGTGCCACCCTCGCCCCATCGATCTGATTCTTACTGCTCTTGAACTTTTCATGAATCTCTTCCCGTAGTTGCCAGAATAGCGTTGCACACTGTTGAATACCGGTCGAACCGACGGGATGCCCAAATCCTTCCAGTCCACCGGATGGATTGACAGGTATATCACCACCTATCTCAACCTGGCCATCTCTCACCAGATCTTTGCCGTGTCCGACATCGCAGAAGCCGAGATCTTCATAGCATTGAAGTTCACTGGTATCGTATGCGTCGTGCAGTTCAACTACATCGATCTCTTTATACGGCTCATATATTCCAGCCATCCTATACGCCTGTCTTGATGCTTCCCTTACCGCACCGAAGTTGGACATCTCGGGATAAATCGCCCTAGGTCTCTTTGCATAATCTGGATAAGGTACCTTCGCCTCCGGATAACTGAATCTCTTATCTGACCAATTTGGATTGTCGATCCTATCTCCCGGCCTCATCATATCTGATGCCGTTCCAACACCTGTGATCCAGACAGGCTCATCCGTGTATTTTCTTGCAACATCGGCCGACGCGAGCACCAGACATGACGCGCCCTCACTTAGGAGCGAGCAGTCCAACACCTTCATCGGATACGCCAACATCCTAGAGTTCAATACGTCGTCCACATCGATCGGTTTCCCATAAGTTCTCAACCACTGTGCATAAGGATTTTCCAGGGAATTATTTCTATTTTTAACCGCTATTGTCGCAAAATCCTCTTCCGTCGTTCCATATAGGTACATATGCCTTGTAGCCATTGCCCCATAAAAAGCGATATAATAACCGCCAACCGGCACCTCAAAATCGGTATCTGCCGCCTCTGCGATGAACATGTTTGCCGTCGCCGGTCTCACCTCCCCCTGTTTCTCCACGCCCGGCACGATGCATACGTCGGAGAGACCACTTGCGATCTGGCTATATCCCACCCTTATGGCCGTCCCGGGACCCGCTCCACCATTTTCGATCCTCATTGTACACCTCGGAGTAAGACCGATATAGTCATTCAGTATCCAGTGCATGGCGAGCTGTCCCTCAAAATGGTCGCTGAAGTAAGAGAAGACAGAAGTATCTATATCCTCCAAAGAAAGCTCTGGGCAATCATCCAAAGCCTCTTTTACAGCTTCTGCAACCAACTCTTCCTGATTTTCAAACCTGTGCAGATCATTTCTCGATACTCCGGCAGATATTACCGCCACCTTTTTCTCTTTTGCCATTTTATCATACCCCTTTAGAAAGTCGAAGAACATTTTTCTTCTAAAACATTTAAAATTATCGATGATGTGGGNCTGTCAACTTGTTGGATGTAAGCGCAAATCTTTGATTTGCGTTATCCCAAAAATCGAAGATTTTTGAGGACTGAAGACACCGCCCTAATTTCGCCGTCCAGTATTCCATCTTTCTCGCCAGATACGAGAGTATGCCCTGATCAGTCTTGTATTTATCCTTTATTTGCTCTGGATCGGTTTGTCGATAGTAATTTTCAACGGGATTGGTCGTTCTGGAGACCGATCCATCTCTCATGAACAGTGTGAGCCGTTCGAAGTCCGGGAGTATCTTCTTTCGAATATATCTTCGTAAAATGCTTGGGATATTATCATATTCATCCAGAAGCTTCTCCAAGCGCTCTATTGCGACTTGCTCATCGTACGTCCTGAATATGTTCTTAATCTCGGTGAAATAGAGGCAAAATTTGATTTTATCCCTATAAGAGGTTCTTTTAGACTTCAAAGCGCCGTATACGTCCGCCCCTATCATCTTGAAGAGATGGAATATGCATAACTGATGCTCAGCTCCGAGATTGTCTATTATCGTCTTGTACGCTCTTCTGTGGTCTGTTGTGACGGTAAAAAGGGGTTTATCCCTGAACGCTTCCTTCAAAAATTCGTAAATCGCATTATACTCTATATTCGCGGCTATTTCCTCCGCAACGGGAACATTCAAGAGCGGGTCGAATACCGCCAAACGGTACGCTCTCTTACCGTTAATTTTAATATACTGCTCGTCATAGCAGTAATACCCGGAATAATTTGATATTTGGTTTTCAATTCTTTTTACCTCGCCTATTCCCAGCCAATTCTTTATCGTCTGGTGCGAAGGCGCGAGGCCGAAGAAAGTGGCGAGATCATCCCGCAGCTTCCGCAGCGAACGGTATCCCGTCTTCGTCAAACCGTCCACTTTAGCCTTGAACACCGATGCGTATCTGTGATTTCGTTCAACAACGGAATCTAAAGGCGTGGTGAACTTCTTCCGGCATCTTTTGCAGCGGTATCGCTTCAAATAAACCGTCTGTGCTCCGAACTCGCAGAGTATCGGGCGACGCCTCCGATAATCCTGCTTTGTCACCCGATCGGACCCACAACGGGGGCAAACAGGATTGACAAGCTCTAAATGATTGTTCGCAAGGAGTATGAGCCCCTTATTTACGTTATATGGCTTATTCCCCTGTATAAATCGCTCTGTTAAGACCGTATCGATGTTCGGGGCTTCGCCGAAAAAATCGGAAAGTTTAAGTTGTATGAAACTAATACAACCCTTGAGAGCAGATAAGACTGTTTGAGGCATAACTATCTATCTGCTCTCATCCTACTTAGCAGTTTCGGTTTCGTTACGGATATAAAGCTCAATTACGTC
>RXIL01000101.1 GCA_004212085.1 Candidatus Methanolliviera hydrocarbonicum | reverse complement strand
TGAATGGAATGAAGTATCCAAAGGATCTTATAGCGTCGTTACCCTTTGAGAAGATCTCAACTGCGGCGTTAGACCAGAGATATATATTAGCAAAGAGGGGAGGAGATTACATAACTCAACTCTGTACACACCCAAGATATGGACACGTGAAACGAGAGGAACTTAGGGAATTACAATTTAAAGCGGTGAAGCAATCGTTCATACACCACTACAATAATTGCAGTTTTTATAGAAATTATTGCAGAGATATTGGCGTAATACCAGATGACGTACGAGGTTTCGAAGACGTGGTCAATCTGGTACCACAGATACCGGCGGAGACGTTTAAAAAAGGTGGGATTTTGAGCGTTCCTATCGACAGTCTGATCGGTGTGGTTACGACGTCTGGGATTAATGGTAATCCTGCTTATCTCCCGAGGGATATGCCTTCGATGGTGAAAGTGGCCGAATTGTCCATAAGACTTTTGATTAATGTTTACCTGCCTCTTACGTCGAAGAAACTGGAGATAACGCCCAGAGAAACCGCTGAATATGCGCTAAAGAACTGTGCTCTTGAACTATTTACGCCTACATGGGAAGAGAGCTCAACGTGGTTGGTGCAATTACTAAAGCTTCCCATATCCCTTTCTGATCTGATCGGAGTACGTCATCATTTCCACTTAAAAAATTTTAAGTTCGATCCCAAAAAGACGTTGGAGAAGATAAAGGAGAGGAACAGAGAGAACAAGATGATGGTCTTTTGGGCGTTCCCCTACATCATCGGGGCATTGATGGATTATATGGATGATGCAAAAGAGAGACTCGAATTGGATCCAACGGGTAAAAATTTGTGTGTGATGGTATTAAATGGTGGCTGGAAGACGTTGGAAGGGAAGAAGGTGGATAAAGATAAGTTTGAGAAGAGGGTAGAAGAGCATTTTGACATCAACAGAGATTGGATAATCGATACCTATGGATTTGGTGAGGCAAACTTTGGTGCAGCTGATGCGTTATGCCCGGAGAGAAGAATGCATGTGGTCACTCAGGCGCCGATCGCCGTCACGAGAGATCCAGATACATTGGAAGTCCAAGAATACGGAGAAGAAGGATTACTGAGCGTTTGGGACCCAACGATGAACTCATACCCGGCGTTCGTCATCACTGATGATATTGTGAAGATCACGGATATCTATGAATGCCCCGCGTGTGGAAGGATTTCACAGGATATAGAATTCAAAGGAAGAGCTGGAAAAGCTGAGTTGAGAAGCTGTGCTTTAAAGGTGCAGCAGCTTCTATGCGGCGAGAGCATAGACCTATTAGAAAAATTCAGGGTGAAAGACGTGATCAGGATAGGGGTAGGTTATAGATTCGGAGATGAGCTGAAGCCAACTATAGACGACTGAGATTGATATATCATTTATAGACGCTCGCCATTCATTGCTCAACATCACGTTCCAAAAAAGAAGGAAGATTAAATCGATAAGAAATAGGAAAATATTGAAGGAGAGAGATCAGGATAAGGTTACGATTCCATGATCTCCCTAATCTTCTGTAACTCTTCCAACACCCTCTCCTCGACGGACCTCCGCTCCGATTGAGATAATTTCCCAATCTTTCCAGATATCTCGTCTCTTATCTCAGGTCCATTTTTCACGTTCATCAGACACATCTCGGGCAGGTTCGATCCACCCATCGCGGCGGTATGTATTGTTACGTTGTACATGCCGAAATACCTCTTCAACGGGCCATGGCTTAAGCCGGCCATCGTGATCCTTCCATAACTTATCTCCTTCTCTCGTCTGAAAAATACGCCATATTTGCCGTGTACCGCATCCTCCCCCAGATCGAATTCTATCGTCTCATAAAATTTCGGGATCCACCAACTGGTATAAATTAAAGCGACCGAGATCGGTAGACAAACCGAGAGAAGATATATCAAGAGCCGATCGGCAGGTACGAAGAACGCAACGGGTACGCTCCAAGACAAAACTCCTACCACGACCAAGAAGAACATCCAGAGGTACCAGTAATGCTTCATCTTTGAATCTGGTCTTATTGACTCTCTGCGATCACTTGTTTCTATATTATATTATATTAAATGATTTTATACCTTATATATTTTTAGATATGTTCCCGACATTTTTTAGGTAAAAAATAGAAGAAGCGAACTACTCCAAAAAAGAAGGAGGTATGATCTTACAAAAATCCTTTGGGTATTCGAGCACATCCCATCACAGTAACTCACCCAGATTTATCTTATACTTACCAAGCTTTCCCCCGTAATTCCCCGCGCTTATCATCAAACGCCCGGAATCTTCGTTGCTGCATCGATAACGAAGAACGCACGCGATCCTCCTCTCAGAAACGGATGAGAATGTAAGGATCTTCAAAAGGGGAGAGATCTTGATGGAGATCGGGCGATGATGTGATACAAATGCGATATTGGAGTTATAACAAAGAGAGAAAACGCTTGTTATCTTGTTCTATATCTATAGAGATCCTGTATAAGGATTTCCAAATGGAAAATTTGGTGAATTCGGGATGATTGAGCTGTGATTTGTCTAATTGGATAAAAGGCACAAATGGTTATAATTTATCCGATAATGCGAAGGAAATTATATATNCAATGAAGACAAAGCGATCATAGATTCGGTGATCTGATATGAGCCCGACAGATGAAGCAAACAAAATGGGAATAAGAGAACGAATTATGAGAGGAATGAGACCTTTAATAGCGTCTTTACCAGCTCCAGAGATGNTCACTATGGCGTTAGACGCGGGTTATTTATGGACGAGATATAGGAACGATTACATAGGCCAACTAGTTATACATCCGAAACACGGTTTATTACCCGCAGAAGAATTCAAGGATCTGCAGACGAAGGCGATAAGACAGGCGTTCNAGCACCATTATAAAGACTGTGCGTTTTACCACAACCAGTGCAAAAGTATCGGAGTCAAACCGGATGATATTCATTCTTTCGATGATATAACGAAGATTCCTCAGATTCCAGCGGAAACATTTAAGCAGGGCGGAATTTTGAGCGTTCCAGAGAATAAGATACTCACCGTCGTTACTACTTCAGGAACATCAGGTCTTCCGAGCTATCTTGCTAGAGATATAACTTCATTAGGGAGACTAATTATAGAAGGGATAAGATACATTATCAACATTTTATATCCCATGTGTGGAAAGATCATAGGGAAATCGTTAAAAGACTACTATAGGTATGCGATGAAAAATTGGCATTTCGGTCTATTCATACCTTCCATTAAAGAAAGTTCGAGTTGGATGACACAGGTATCAAATTATGCTGGTCTATTAGCACCGCCGTTTGCGATACCAGTAGATATATATCTGAAGGAGATGGAATTTAATCCAGAGAAAATACTGGAGAAGATAAAAGAGGCAAATAAGGAAGATAAGATGATGTGTTTTGCTGGTTTTCATTATATTATAAATGAGATGATGAATTACATGGACGAGACGGGAGAGATGCTTGAATTGGACCCGATGGGTGAAAATGTTTGTGTTATGATTGTTGCTGGAGGTTGGAAGAAACTTAGCGGTGAGGCAATCGATAAGAAAGCTTTTAGAAAGAAGATTAAAGAACATTTCGGCTTAATTGAAACGTTTATCGTAGATGTTTATGGATTCGGCGAGTCTAACTATTTTGCAGTAGATTTTTGCCCGTCAAAGAAACTTCATAGCATATGCTCTCCATTGACAATCACAAGAGATCCAGATACATTAGAAGTTCAAGATTTTGGCGAGAAGGGTTTGATCAGCGTCTATGACCCAACGATGAACACTTTTCCAGCTTTCGTCATTACGGACGATCTTGGAAGGGTCACCGAACCTCAAATCTGCGAAAGTTGTGGAATGACCACCCAATTCCTCGAATATTTGGGCAGGGCACCGAAGGCAGAATTGAGAAGTTGTGGATTGAAGACGCAGCAACTCTTAACGGACAAAGATAAGAGAGAGTTAGAGATGTTAAGGATGAGAACTCCAGAAGGGAGAAAGTGAGAGAGAGTTGTAAATTTTAAAGAAGAAGACGATGAGGGGAAATCGGGATTTAATATCGTCTGATAAAATGATTAATTTGGGGAGATCTCACATCAGAGGGAGATAAGTGGGAAAATGATCCCTTGGTCTGTAATGAATTGACCCATAGAAGAAGAAAAAAAAGAAAAGAAGGAAGGGGTAGATCCTCACAAAAGAAAGGATCTTTGAGCGCTACTCGGATTCATCACAGTAACTCGCTCAAATTTATCTTATACTTACCAAGTTTTCCTCCATAATTCCCCGCGCTTATCCTCAAAACGCCCGGAATCTTCGTTGCTGCAGCTATGCCAGCCCTCATAGATTCTTTAACGGCATCAACGCTTATTCCATTCACCACGATCTCATAAATTCCATTCACTTCGGGCGGAACTTGGGTATCTTCTATCTTATCCTTCAAAGTTGGGCAAAATCTCTCGTTCGTCGAAGCCTTCAAAAATTTGTACTTATTGGAACCAATCTTTGAACCGCTCGCGACGATTCCACCAGGAAAAGGAGTTATACTTCCTTCCATCGTTAAGATCGTGTCCACTGCTACTTCTGCCGCAGTCAAGGAAGCCATCTGGTTCTCTGCCAGAATGAAGAAGTTCCCACCCGCAACGCCCCCAACGGCACCTATATTCTCTTCCATGATGAAGTCCCCCTCCATCATAGGTATCCTATAGACCTTCCTTCCGGCGATCTCTCCTTCCTCATCACACCCGTCCGCAAAGAACTTGAGCTTGAATCCCGTGTTGAACTGTTTCTCTGCATCTGAAAGACCGTTGAAGACCGCGGTTGTTGGAGCGGTCAAAACACACTGCCCTATCCTCCCTAAAACCTGCTCTTCCAGTTTTTCAAAGTTTCCTTGAAATATCTGGATGTATGCTCCTGGCCTTCCGTCAGGCGTCTCGCTCGGAGTAAGATATTTCTCTATCCCTGCCTCCGAAGGACATCCTATAATAGACGTCCCAAATCCGGTAGCTTCCGTCGCGGCCACCCCCACCCACCTATCACTGACCGCCGTTATCAAAACCCTCGCGACCTTCATCGAAAAAGCCTCCGCGAAGGTATCCTCTATCAAAACTCCATTCAGTTTCATCTTTATTTCTCCTTATTGTATGGCAAGTTTAAAACCACCTTTCTTTCTATATGCCGATGCGGAACAGATTATCTTTTCGTACTTTAATTTGTATATCTCTTTTGCTATCTCTTCTGCACTTCTCCCGTTTATCTTTATCTCTTCTGGAGATGTCTTCTCATAAGTTGAAACAAGCCTACTCTCTCCCTCTAAAATCTTCTCGACCGACAGTTTATCCTTCATCACAATACCCACATATAGTTCTTTTCCGTCAAAAGCGGCAGCTATTCTTGGGGTATTATATTCATCACGTTCATAATCAGCGGTTAGTAATGACAAGACGAGGGCGTCTTTCCCTGGATATCCCAATTCCAACTTATCCGCGATCATATCCGTATGGGAACCGTTTGAAACGACCGCTTTATCTCCGACGATTTTGATGCAGTTATAGGAGATGTACGGATTTTCATACGATTTTTCAGGGATGATCTTTATTAGATCATCTCTTATCTCTGCTCTTCTATCGGGGAAAGACCTCGAAGCAAGAACGTACCCCAAAAAAATCTCCGATTTTTGAGGATATCCGGCAATCACCGCCCTACCGAGATACATCCGATCACCCGTCAAGACCGAACTTCTCGGCGTTTGCATCGGCCATCTTCTGGATCACTTCTATCTGATCCTTGTTCTCCTTGAAGAGATGTTTGAATCTCCCCTGTAATTTGAGATATTCTTCCACGGGCTTCCTCTCCTTTATCTTCTTCACCTTTGTGATCTCTCCGTTCTCTATTTCATACACCGGAAAGAGCGCAGTCTCAACCGCAAGTTTCGCCAGCTTTATCGTCTTGCTGCCGTCAAATCTCCATCCTGTTGGACATGGCGCCAAGATCTGTATGTATTTTGGGCCAACGATCTCCTGCGCCTTCTTCACTTTTTTGACGATGTCCTTCGGATAACCTACCGATGCGGTGGCAACATAAGGGATGCCATGCGCCGCAGCTATGGCAGGAGTATCCTTCTTTGGTTTGTCTTCACCGAAAGATAATTTTCCCGCGGGAGACGTGGTCGCAGAGGCTCCATAAGGAGTGGATCCACTTCGCTGAACACCTGTATTCATATACGCCTCGTTATCATAACAGACATAAGTGACGTTATGCCCCCGTTCAAACATACCGCTCAACGCTCTGATACCTATATCCACGGTAGCCCCGTCTCCTCCAATGACGAGAACATTCGCCTTCTTTCCCTTCACTTTCAGGGCCGTCTCTATCCCAGATGCGACCGCCGCGGCATTTTCGAAGAGAGAATGAATCCATGGAACACCCCACGCGGATTGTGGATACCTCGTGGAAGTTACCTCGAGGCATCCTGTAGGGGATACGACGATTGAATTTTCTCCACTGCCCCCCAGCACGAGTTTAACGGCTATTGGCATACCACAACCCCCACAGGCAGTGTGGCCCTGAGCAAAGAGACTCATAAAACCTCCCTCCTCAGGTTTAAAAATTCAAATTCCTCTGCCTCTGCTCTCTTCACCTTGGAGACCAAACCTTTTATATCTCCTATCGTCACGTCTCTTCCCCCGAGACCAACGGAGAAGCCAACGATTGGAGGTCTATCTTCTCTGTTGTACATGAAAGATTTTATATCGCTCAGGAGTCCCCCCTCCATTCCCACGCTCACATCCTTCTCCAGAACGACAACTACCTTTGCATCTTTGATCGCTTCGTATATCTTCTCTGCCGGAAATGGTCTATAACTAATTATCTTTAAAATTCCAACCTTCTCTCCACCTTTCCTAAGTTCATCCACCGCGTCTTTCATCGTTCCTACTATAGAACCCATCGAGATGAGAACGATCTCTGCATCCTCTATCTTATATTCTTCAACCAGGTCATATTTTCTTCCAAATACCTTCTCAAATTCTTTAGCCACCTCTTCAAATTTCTCATAAGCCTTCAACATCGCATCGTGTTGCTGGTATCTGAATTCCATATAGATGCTCGGATCTGCATATGCACCAAAGGTTAGAGGGTTTTTCGGATCAAGGACATATTTAGGCTGATAGGATGGGAGAAATTCATCTACCAAGGACTGCTCCGGGATCTCTACGGGCTCGAACGTGTGTGTCAGAACAAATCCGTCCATACAACACATCGCAGGCAGGAGGATATCCTTGTCTTCGGCGACCTTGTACGCGATCGGAAGCAGATCAGATGTCTCCTGGTTGTTTTCTGCGTAAAGCTGAATCCATCCGGCATCTCTAACAGAGATAGAATCTTGCTGATCGTTCCATATACTCAGAGGAGCAGAAAGGGATCTATTTACTGTGGTCATCACAATCGGAAGCCTCATCCCGGAAGCGTTGAATAAAACCTCAAACATCAACGCCAGGCCCTGTGACGTCGTCGAGGAGTATGTTCTCGCACCAGCGGCACTTGCTCCCACGAGCGCGGAGAGGGCAGAGAACTCAGATTCTACTTTTATATATTCTGCATCTGTCTCCCCATCCGCAACCATCTGTGCCAGATCTTCTACGATGTGTGTCTGTGGTGTTATGGGATATGCCGAGATCACATCCACTCTGCACGATCTTACCGTCAAAGCAACTGCTTTGGATCCTTCAAGAATTTGCATCTCATTCATCATTCTTTCTCCTCATATTTCATCTCTATCGCATCCGCCGGACATTCCTCGGCGCAAATTCCACAACCTTTGCAAAAATCATAATCTGGATGCCTGAATTCATTCTCATCGACGCTTATGCAGTCTTCCGGGCAAAAAGTCTCGCAGATCCCACATTTTTTGCACTTATCTTCATCATATATGGGGATAAATGTTCTCCATGCCCCGGTCTTATTCGCAACCGTCGTCTTCGGCTTTACAATGCCTCCTGGGAGAAGCTTCATCTCGCATCCTCCTTTATCTTCTCATAAGCCACTTCGACCGCACGCACATTTCTTTCCTTCAGTTTACCTTCAAATCTATTCTCAACAGCTTTTTTGACCGATTCTAAGCTTACAACACCCGTAGCACCGGCGAAAGCACCCAACATAGTAGTGTTCATTATCGGTCTGCCTATAACATCCAAAGATATCTTAGTAGCATCTATCGCCCTTATTTCTCTACCAATATCAAATTCTTTTGGGTCTTTATTGCTGTTTATAACCACCATTCCGTCCTCTTTCAATCCTTCCACAACGTTAACCGTCTTTACAAGTGTGGAATCCTGCACGATGACATAATCTGGTGAATAGATCTGGCTTCTCACCCTTATCTTCTCATCGTTTATCCTCGTGAATGCCAAGACAGGGGCACCCCGTCGCTCCACGCCAAACGCTGGAAATGCCTGACTATAATAACCGTCGTTGAATGCGGCAACTGCTAGGAGTTCTGCCGCGGTGACGGCCCCTTGTCCCCCTCTCCCGTGAAATCTTATCTCTATCATTCGTCTCTCCTCATTTCTCCAACTCTTTCGAGATATGTTGTAAATCGAAGATTTACAGCTGTATACAAATCCTATGCGATAATGCCACTCATCATTAATATATTTACCTTTCTATTTCGCCAGACGTCAAAAAAATGCTCCAACCAAGAATGCCGCCAATCCCAGAGACGCGGCGATGAGAGATGACTTTCGATGAGTTCCAACATCTTCAGTCTTATCAAAGAAGATCATCCGCACAGATATGTGAAAGAAGATCAGATCGGATATCAGAACAATGGATAGATACCTGAAGTTGTGGAAATATAACTCTCCAAAATTGAAGAAAAACGGCAGAAAGCTTAAAGAAACTGCCCCCAGATAAAGAGACGATGCCACCCTCATCGCGTTTTTTTCTCCGATGTACATGGAAAGCGACTTCGTATTCCTCAAGGCGTCTCCCTCTATATCCATCAAATCTTTGGTTATCTCTCTTCCGATCCCAGAAAGAAAAGCCATCGAAGCGATAAAGTAGATTATCTTGGGTATATCTGGGTTTATCATCGCCCCGCCAAATAAGAAGGGGATCGCCATCGTGAATGCAATGTAAAAATTTCCGATCACTTTGGTCTCTTTCATCTTGAGATCATAGAGCACGGCGACGAGTGCATTTAAGAGTGCGATCATGAAACAGATCTTGTTCAAAAAGACACTAAAAAATACGCCAAGAGGGATCAAGGCGCAAGAGAGATACAACGCGAATTTTGGACTCAGATCATTCCTAGCGAGCGGTCGATCCATCCTATTGTTCTTTATATCCACTTCTAAATCAAAATAATCGTTTAGCGCGAACGCCCCCGCTTCGATGCAGATAACAGTCAGAGAGGCATATATGAATTTATCGAGCGGTGGAGATCCTCCGTTGGCGATCAACGCGCCGATCAATACCGCTATTGCCAGCATGAAGCCATGTTCGAGTCTTGTGAGTTGCCAAAGAGCCTTCAAAAATCCTCGATTTTTGAGCACCTTGATCTTCTCCATCTTTATGTCCTTATAAAAAATACTATATGGTATTAATATTTTAGGTGGCGGGATGGATCTATTGGTCTTATACGGTGGAGCATTTGGAGAGAAGGTGCTCGGGAATCTCATAAATTATGAGGGGTTTTGTACGTCGTGTGATCCTCTCTGCGCATACTGCAAACACGGCAAATATTCTTACGCACAGAATATAATCGGTGCGATCAGACTTAAGGATCCAGCCACGCTACCGCGCTTCATCGACGATCCCGAGAATTACCTTCCAGAGAAACTTCCATCCGCCGAGTTGGTCATAGCAACTGATCTCCATCCCGATCTATTGTTGGAGCTGCCATCCAAACTGAATGATGGAGTTAAAGGCATGATCGTACCCATCGAAGACTCCCATGAAGTTTCCGGGGGGCTTAGAAATCAGATCAGGGACGTATGCAAAGAAGTGGGTATGGAGTCCTCCTTTCCAAAACCATTCTGTTCGTTAGATTCAAATGAGGGGATAATCAAAAGATTCATCGATGATTTTAAGATTGGAAAACCGCTGGTCAAGATAGAGACAAGAAAAGGGGTTATCAAAAGCGTTACAGTTAAAAGAAGCGCTCCTTGTGGCTCAACATGGTTTGTCGCGAGGAAATTGATAGGAATAGAGCTTGATAAACAGAAGATCCGAGAGGTCGTATCGGAGGCGCATCATTCTTATCCATGCACCGCGAGCATGGATAGAGATAAAGAGGTCGGAGATACAATCTTGCACAAGGCAGGATATTTAATAAGGGCGGCCGTCGAGGAGGAACTCGGTGATAGAATTAGCAAAAATGGTAAATAGGCTGAAGAAAGATCATACTGTTGCAGATGTGGTTAATGAGAGGATGAGAACGTTCGGGGAGAATTATGGGAAGGAGAGCAAGCATTGGTTTTCAGAGCTCTGTTTTTGTATATTGACGGCAAATTCCTCTGCAAAACTTGGAATTAAAATACAGGAGAGAGTGGGAGTAGAAGGGTTTTTAAATTTTCCATTGGAGAGCTTGAAAGAAATTCTAAAGGGAGAAGGGCATAGATTCTATCGAAAAAGGGCAGAATTTATTGATGAGGTGAGAAGATTTGATATAAAACGTATCGTAACCTCTTTTGAAGATGAAAGAGATGCGAGGGAATGGCTCGTCGAGAATGTTAAAGGTATCGGCTACAAAGAGGCGAGCCACTTCCTAAGAAATATTGGATATGGAAACGTGGCGATATTGGATAGACATATTTTAAGGCTCATGCGGAAACATCAACTCATCGAAGATATTCCAAAAAGTTTGACGAGGAAGAGGTATCTGGCACTCGAAGGGGTATTGGAAAGATTGGTTGAACCGACGGATATGAGTCTTGGGGAGCTGGATCTCTATCTATGGTACCTACAGACCGGAGAAGTGCTAAAATAGATCTTCTACCATATCTTCTTCCTGATCACGACTTTCGTCGTGGTGCATACGAAAATCTTCGATTTCCGACTATTTCGACTACATCTATCACCATCTCATCTATCACATCCTTGACCTTCTTTATCTCTCTTATCATCCCAGCATCTTGTCCGCACCACACCGCCCCATTTTCTATATCTCCATCTATGAGCGCAGATCTAGCCTTATCAGTATCAAACATTGCTTGCATCGTTCTTTCCTCCTCTTTCAATCCTTCGAACCAGGCGGAAAACGTATTCTTTATCGCCCTTGCAGGAAATACGCCCTTCCCGATGACGGTCGTTGAGTCTTCCCTTGCATCTATTATCGCGTTCTTGAAATTTTTATGCGCTATACACGCCTCAGTAGCAATGAACCTCGTTCCGATCTGTACTCCTTGAGCCCCGAGCATCAGCGCTGCCAAAAATCCTCTCGCATCGGCTATACCTCCGGCAGCTATAACGGGAATCTTCACCGCGTCCACGATGCTCGGAACGAGCGTGAACGTCGTTATCTCGTCTCCTCCAACGTGACCACCTGCTTCAAACCCCATCGTGATGACCGCATCCACTCCGGCTTTTTCTGCACTTTTAGCATGCCTCGCGTTCGTCACGACCTGTATCACCGTTATCTCCTCTTTCTTGAGCCGGGGAGTGAATCTCTTCGGATCTCCGACGGACGCCGTGACGACGGGTACATCCTCTTCTATAATTTCCTCCACGATCTCTTCCGCATTTGGACTCAATATCGGCAGATTTACACCGAAAGGATTTTTTGTTAACTTTTTCGTCTTTTTTATCTCTTCTTCTAATCCTCGATCAGTTAAAGGGCTTATGATGCCCAAACCCCCGGCATTTGAGACTGCAGATACCAGTTCCGCCGTTGCAACCCACACCATCGCCCC
>RXIL01000139.1 GCA_004212085.1 Candidatus Methanolliviera hydrocarbonicum | reverse complement strand
AAGCTGATGTGGGTTTTAGGTCAGACAGACGATCTGGAAGAGGTCAGAAGTTTGATGCAGAAGAATATCGTTGGAGAGATAACGAGGTCAAGTATAACAGAATGACGGGTTTTGGTACGCTTCCCGTCCGTATATCGGCATAATTCCTCCCCGCGGTAAAGAGGAGCACCATGAGACCTTTGCTGTTCCATTGGAAGCGATATCAAGAGAAAAATAGATAGAGAAGGCGAGAGGGAAAGATATATATAGAGAAAAATCAAAAATAGAGCATGGTTGATATCGTTCCCGACGAGGAGATTGATTGTGTGGGTCTCTACTGTCCCATGCCTATATCTATGACCAAAGAGGCGATAGATGGGATAGAGGTAGGACAGGTGCTCAAAGTTGTGGCAGACGATCCGGCGGCTGAAGAGGATATTGAGAGGTGGTCCAAGAGGACCGGACATGAGCTTCTGGGATTTGAAAAGAAGGGAACTATACTTACCTTCTATATAAGAAGGACGAATTAACGTGTTCGAATAGGGGGTGACGCATGAAAGACAAGAATTCGATTCTATACGTACAAACGAGCGATGATATAGAAAAGCAGTATTCGCCTCTGGTTTTAGCGCAGACTGCTAATGATATGGGCATCGATTCCAAAGTGTATTATCTAGGTAAAGGATTGAGAATATTAATGCCAGGAGAGGCAGAAAAGATAAAACTAGGCAGATTTCCAAGCCTTTCGGATATGCTCAACAAGACCTTGGATATGGGGATAGAGATCTATGCGTGTGAGGCGTCAAAGCAGATGCTAGGTTTGGAAAAGGTCGAATTGGTGTCTGGCGTAAAGATAGTAGGCGCCGCAACCCTAAACGACCTGGTGCTGGAAGCAGACGCGACGATGTGGTTTTAGGAATGAAAGGTATTTACCTAGATCACGCATCGGCCATGCCGGTTGACCCAAGGGTGCTGGCGTTTGCCAGCAAGCACCTTAACAACCCTGGGAACCCCTCCTCCCTCTATTCAGAGGGATTGGAGGCTAAAAGGGCTATTGAAGATGCGAGGGGAAAAATAGCAGAACTTGTCAATGCTGAGAGAGAGCACTGCATCATCTTTACGGGCGGTGCTACTGAATCTAACAACCTTGCCATTAAGGGTACCGCTCTTAGGAACATGGGTAAAGGAAAAGAAGTTGTGACGAGCGCGATAGAGCACATGTCGGTCCTAAATCCGATGAAAGATCTTCAAAAGAGCGGCTTTAAACTTACCGTTGTGCCCGTAGATTCGACTGGTATGCTAGATTTAGAGAAATTGGATGACTCTTTAACTAAAAACACGACCGTCACATCGATAATGTACGCGAACAACGAAATAGGGACGATAGAACCAATTAGGGAGATGAGCGAGATAGTCCACGAAAAGGGTTTATATCTGCATGTGGATGCTACAGCCGCAGAGGGTAGAATACCAATCGACGTTCAAAACGGCGGAATAGATCTCTTAACACTCTCCTCTAACGATTTATACGGGCCCCAAGGTGCAGGCGCTATATACATAAAACCGGGCGTAAAGATCCAGCCGATCCTCCCAGGAGGTGGACAGGAACGCGGGCTCAGATCAGGTACGGAAAATTTATTCGCAATTGCTGGGATGGGTGAAGCGGCGAGGATAGCGAAGGACGAGATGGGAGAGGAGAGCGTTAGGCTCGTTAGAATGAGGGATGAACTGATCAAAGATATATTGGAGATAGAAGAATCGTATCTCACCGGTCACCCCACGAAGAGGCTTCCCCACCACGCGAGCTTCCACTTCGACCGCATAGAAGGAGAGAGCATACTGCTCAATATGGACAGTATGTACGGTATACAGGTGGCAACCGGTTCGGCATGCTCTTCAAAAACACTGGAACCATCACATGTTTTGCTGGCGGTAGGACTGAAGCACGAAGAGGCACATGGATCGATGGTTATTACCCTTGGGCGATCAAATAATTTGGAACAGGTGCCCAGAATAGTGAAAGGAGTAAAGGAAACGGTTGAAAGGTTGAGAAAACTCTCTCCATTGTGAATATAAGCATGGATAGTGTATGGGTAGATATGGCATAAATAGGAGGAAAATATGGCACAGATAGGATATAGTAAAAAAGTAATGGATCACTTCACGAACCCCAGGAACGTGGGAGTCATAGAGAATCCAGATGGGTATGGCAAGGTGGGAAATCCCGTCTGCGGTGATCTCATGGAGATGTTCATCAAAGTTGAAAACGATATTATAATGGATATAAAATTCAGGACCTTCGGCTGTGGCTCCGCGATAGCAACGAGTAGCATGGTTACTGAAATGGCAAAGGGCATGCACGTCGATGAAGCTATTAAAATAACGAGAAACGACGTCGCCGACGAACTCGAGGGGCTCCCCCCCGCGAAGATGCATTGTTCTAATTTGGCCGCCGACGCGCTTGGAGAGGCGATAAAAAATTATAGAGAAAAGAGAGGAGAAACGGGCAATAGATAAGATTGGAATATTTTGTTCCCTTAGATATCTCGAGCTCACAATCTTCTCATTCTTCCCATTTATCTTCCCTTCCTGTGCCACTCCAACAAGCTCTATCACCTGCATTTTTGGATACGGGTCTGGTTTTGCTTATCTCAGTTCATCAAACAGCCCTCTAAGAAACGGATACCTCCTCTAAAAAATATTGTGCATATCTTGTTTAATATCTTCGTGCATATCTTCAAATGAATGATTGCCTTCTTTCATATCATCTACCCCGACCGTGGCGACTTTATTTAACGTTTCTTAAATATAGAATCTCCTCGTGCCGCTTCCGCCCGCAAGAATGGTAAATCTGAAACCTCGTTTCCGCCAGCATGCCAAAAAATCTAATCAATACCCAACTCTTGCAAGGGCCATCCATGACTCTGGGAGGCACTCTACGTCGCTCTTACGACCAACAGGGATAATACCTGAGAATAAATAAAAATCTGATGCTACAACTGACGCAACCGCGTTTGCAAGTTCTCGAAGACGTGATTTGGGAATAACGTGCTCCTGCATCGAGCCAGATACATTCACCTCTTCTTCCACGAACGTCTTCAGATCTATCACCTTCTTTCGGAAGAGATTCTCCGTTTGATCGATAAGCTTAGAGATCGCTTCCTCCCCTCCCACGCTATCGGCTGGGAAAACAGATTGTATCGAGCCGGATTGAAATATTTTATCGTCCTCAAACCGCCTCAAAGTAGTCGCAAATCTCCGATTTGAGTATGCCAAAAATCGAAGATTTTTGAGCACTTTTAACGCTATATTTTTCGCTTTATCCTCACCATGCGCATGTATGATGTATATTCCTATGGTCTTTTCCATTATACTACCCCCTCAACATCTCCCCACACATAAAGATCATCCTTTAAAAAATCTACCAATCGCTCATAATCCGCGATACGATTGATATTAAATGCGAGTTCTGGAATATCAAGTATAAGTTTACATTCTTCCTGCTCTTCTTCAATACGTCCCCCATCTATTATATTTATGCCCACCGGAACGATCTCTTCACCCTTATAATGAAGAACCATCTCGGTTTCTATATCATATTTAGCATAAACTTCTCTCTTCAAAAAGACTGATAGGGCATCTTCCTCTCTTGATTCATAGAATGAGATGATGTAATTTATCATCCGAGAATTGATCAGGGGTAGATCCGCAGATATATAAATGAACGGTTCTTTCAAAACTGCCCTCTTTGCGCATTCTCTCATATCTTCTATATAACCCAAACCAGCGGTATTTATCACCTTCACTTTCTCTCCATAGCTGTGGGAAACGAGTCTCTCGGTAAGCGGCGTATCCTTCGTCGTGCATACATATATCCCATCTAGATCCGATCGCCTCAATTCATCTATAATCCTTTCTATCATCGTTCTACCATTTATGATGAGAATTGGCTTTTCAAAATCAAGTATGAGCCTTTTTCCCCTTCCTCCAGCCATCAAAACGGCATACATCCTATCACAACCAGTGCAATCAGCCTTCCGATCTCGTTTCCTGCCCCCAAAACGTCGCCTCCTATTCCGCCGAAATATCTATCGCATACCCATAAAATGGCTAAATCGGCGAAGAGGACCGATATAACTGGGAAAAAGAAGAAATCTTTGAAGAAATAGAAGAATGGGACAAGCAGGATATAAGAGATTACAATGTCTTTCCGGGACGTCTTCTCGATGAACGGCCTTGCCATTCCCTCATGAGAACTCCTGCCAAAGAATGCCAGATTAAGCATCGATATCTTTGCCAACATCTCCGCAGACAAGAACGCCAAAATTAAGTTTGCTCCATCCCCAAGATTCTTGATCGCGATGTACAAGAAGATTAGGTAGATGACGAGAGATGCAAGCGCTCCTACACCAACCTTCGTATCTTTCATCGCCTCTATNTCGTTTGCCATCAATCCATCGAATAGGTCGGCTAAGCCATCCAGATGGAGAAAACCNGTCAAGAGATANAGAAAGACGATCGTTAGAACTGCTCGTAATTCAACGTTTATGAAAGTTATGGATGATATTGAAGATGAAAATATCCCGACTGATAAACCTATAATGGCGCCTATAACAGTGAATACAAACGTATTATCCGTTAACGCACTAAATTCTTCCTCTCCCGTCTTTATTGGGATTCTCGTGAAGAAAGCTATTCCACCCGTCATCGCGCTCAAAAACTTTGTTTTTGGCATGTGCTGACCTTCCACATCTGATAGAATATCCGATGGGATTAAATATTTTGTGCAAATTTATAGAATGAGGGATAAAAATGGAGCAAAAAAGATGGGCAGAGATAATAATTTTTTTAATTATTGCCATTGCTGGGTTTGTGGATCTCGCACTTTTTCTCTTCGGTAAGGCGGGGGCAGAGGTTGGCATATTAGGTATCTTCGCGATGATGGTGGTATTCTGGTATTCTTTGCTTATGAAAATGAATGCTATTGAGAAGAACTTGCTTATAAGGGAGATTGAGATGAAGAAAGAGATAAAAGAGCTAAAAAATAAGAGAGAATGAGAATGCGAAGGTGTAAATATCTTTCAAGCACAGGAAAGAAGAGCTCGAGTGGTAATGAGATATTTATATGCAAATTGACGGGCATAAGATATGCTTCTTCCTCGCCGAAGATCTGCAATAATTGTGAAGATTTTACGCCTGCGGACAGAAAAGATAACGGGAAAAGGAATTTAGACGAGAATAGCACAAATTACAACGAAGAGACCGTCAAATTATTTCCATTTGAAGAATTCAGGCCCTCTCAAAAAGATGTAATAATTAAAACTCATAGTAATCTCTCTGGGGGGAAAAATATCATTTTATCTGCTCCAACTGGTTTTGGAAAGTCCGCCGTGAATATAACTCTCTGTCGCCATTATAAATCGTATTATGTTGTAGCGACGAAGAACCTGCAGGATCAGATAGAAGAAAATTTTGGTGGATATGTCTCCCTTCTGAAAGGGCGTTCTAATTATATGTGTAGCATTACGAAGAGAACCTGTGCCGACTGCATAAAACTGCTTGGCGTCTGTCCCTATAACGGGGGACGTCTACACTGTGATGATTGCGATGATCCCTGCCCGTGTAAAGATTGTGCCTATGAGCGGGCAAAGAGGAAGGCGGAGCATGCACAGATCGTCGTGACGAATATGTCGATGTTGATGACGGCGCGATTCCTCAAGAAGCGTGATCTCATCATCGTTGATGAGGCACACGAACTTGAAGATACGATAAGATCCAACTTAAGTATTACCTTCAGGAGAGATCAGTTTAAATTCCCTCTTTTAGATGATTTTAGAAGTTATATACCCTTCCTCCAAGAATATAGAGACGAACTTAAGGATCGGCGAGAGGATCTATTGGAAGAGGCAAAAGGCCATCTATCCAACAAGATCACGGCGTCACGATTGAGGGATATGAATATGATAGAAAATTCGATCGGCAAGATAGATTTCATTCTGAATGACTACGACCGCTCTAAAGAGGAGTGGGGGATAAAAAAATTTAAAAAAACAGATGGAATAAACAAGATCGATATGCTCTCCTTCTTTCCCATAACTGCAAAGAGGTTTTTAAATGTAATCTTGGGTAAAGGCGATCGATTCGTCTTATCCTCTGCGACGCCACCGTTCAAAGAAGAGCTCGGACCTTTTGGAGATAACGTGGAGGTTATCGAGGTTTCTTCCGCGTTCCCTGTAAAGAATAGGCCCATTTATCTGGATTACGTTGGGTATATGTCACTTTCTAACAGGGCAAAGACGATTCCTAAAATGGCAGAGAAGATAAAGGAATTGGCAACAGAGAGAACCGTTGTACACTGCCATTCGTATGGTATTGCCAATGATATTGCCAAATATTTAGATTACGACTGCATCTTACAGAGACAGGGAAAGAGAGAGGAGGACCTCGGGCAGTTTAAAGATGGTGGGTGCAAGATCTTCTTATCTGTCAATATGGAAAACGGTATCTCCCTGGATGATGAGCTCTGCAGGGTAAACATACTGGCCAAGGTTCCCTATCCAAATTTGAAAGATCCCCAGATACAGAAGAGGAGGGAATTAGAGGGTGATAGATTCATGAATATCATGGTGGCAAGAAAGATCACACAGGCATATGGAAGGGCGACGAGGAGTGAGAATGATTGGTCACACTTCTATATCCTCGACTCGAACTTTAAAAGTTTCTTTCGTAGAAACAGAGAGCTCTTTCCAAGATGGTTAAAGGAGGCGATGGTTGAAGATGCGTCTTAGGATAAGGGACTTCTTCATAAATAAGGATGGATGGATCTTTGCGGTTGTTGGGTACGAAGATAGAGACTATATAAATGGTATGTTGAGATATATCCCGGATGAGCACGGGGAGAGGGAGAGAGATGGGGAGAGATATAGGAAACTTGAGTTTAACGGTGCCATCGAGTTCATAAGAGAGAATAAGCCTGAATATCTCTCAAAAGAAGCTCTATTAATTTCTAAAAGGGACATAAAAGAGATCTTAAAACCGGAAAAAGAGCTAAAAAATGCGATGAGAAGATCAAGAGATCTGAAAAAGCTCGTCTGTATATTGTCAGAGGCGGGGGTTTCTAAAGAAGCGATGGGGATCACGGGGTCACGCCTTTTGAACCTTGAGACCGACTCATCCGATATAGATTTCGTGATCTATGGGGAAGAATGGCAGAGGGCGAGAGAGATCATCAAAAATTTGAAGAGAGGAAAGATCATCAGGGATTTAGATGAAGATACGTGGAAAAAGATCTATGAGAAGAGAAGACCCGAGCTATCTTTTGAAGAGTTCTTGACTCACGAGAAGAGAAAAGGGAACAGAGGGATGATCGGCGAGAGGTATTTTGACCTCCTTTACGTTAGAGACTGGAAAGAGATAGAAGAGATAAATTTTCCGACCAAAAAGGAGAAGATCGGCGTAAAAAAAATAAGAGCGGCTGTCTCGAACGCAAAATATGCATTCGATAGCCCGGCAATTTATGAGGTTAGAGGGGATGTGGATACGGTTGTATCTTTTACACACACCTACACAGGGCAATGTTTTGAGGGGGAAGTTATCGAGGCAAAAGGCGTCCTTGAGAAGTGGGATGAAAAGGAAGTTTTGGTCGTAGGAACGACGAGAGAGGCAAAAGGGGAGTACATAAAATCTCTCTCCCTTTTAGGAGAACTTTAGGAGAAGGATGAATATAAACGTCTCGGACATAAGGACTTATCTTGTCTGCCCGAGAATTTTGTATTTCAGGGGGGACGACGAATGGAAAGATAAGGCGGATAAATTTCTTAAACACACATTCTTGAGGGAGATATCATTAGAAGAAGCGTTGTATGAGAGGGAATGGGAAGATAAGTCTATACTAAATAAATTGCTTTTAAGGTCCTTCTCTTCTGTTGAAGGTAAGATAGAAGACATCTATCGGGAAGAATTTGAAAGAATAGATAGTTCTCTCTTTTCTTCAGTCAAGGAAGAGGTGAAGAACGAGCTTTCAGAGATATCCGAAGGGATATGGTGCGCGGTAGAAAATTCCGGCGGCGAAGTGAGGGCATTGATGGAGCCTGAAGAGATAGAGAGGAGGTTGTATTCAGATAGATTGGGACTATTCGGCAGGGTGGATAAGATCATATCCGATAGAGAGAAAGATCATATTCCAAGCATAATTAAAACAGGAAGATGCCCAGATTTTGGCGTTTGGAAAGAAGATAGGATACAACTGGCCGCATACGTAATGTTATTGGAAGAAGAGGTGGGAAAGACGATAAATAGGGGTGTTGTGGAATATTTTCGCTTTGGGAAGCCGATCTTGGTTGAGATAAACAGATACGACAGGAGGCTCGTTTTAGATGTTAGAAATAAAATAAAAAAGATATATCGCGGGAATCTGCCGGAAAGAGAGGAGAAGGTATTTTGTAAATATTGCGAGTATAGAGAAGAATGTGCGGTAAAGAGAAGCTTGTTCTCGAAGTTCTTTTAAGTTAGAAAAATTTATTTAGAACCAAAAAGGTCGATATATGCATTTTCTATATCTAACCGTTATTCCATTAGAAGGAATGATGGCGGAGGTTTTAATATTTATCAAATATTACAGATGAGCAATAACATTTAAATATTGTAAAATCACACAGAAAGAGGAGGTGATGTGATGCGAGACGTTTCGATAGTTGGCGTTGGAATGACTCCATTCGCGCATAGACCAGAGAGTTTTATGGATATAGCCGCAGATGGGGTCATAGATGCACTGTATGATAAAGATCTAAGAAATCTCGAGATGAAAGACGTAGAGGCGTCGTACTTTGGTACGATGGGTGGAGGACCGCAAGCAGGTCAGAAAGCATTGGCCAGATTGAGGAGTAGAATGGAAGAGAAGGGGATAGAACCACAGGAAGGTTTGACGGGCATACCAGTCTCAAACTACGAGAATCAGTGTACATCCGGGACTTGCGCATTCGATGCTGCTTATCGCGATATATCTGCTGGTATCCACGATATTATACTTGCATTTGGGGCTGAGAAGCTTGGAAAAGGTGCACTCTCAGCCGGTGCTGGTGGAGGTTTGACGACACAGAAATTTGATAGGGACACAGAACCTCCGGCTCCAGGAATGTTTGCAGGACAGGCAAGGGAACATATGAAGAGGTTTGGGACAACTAGAGAGCATCTTGCGATGGTAGCCGTCAAATCGAAGGAATATGCGGCCACAAACCCCAACGCGCAGTACAGGCAAAGGTTAACGATAGATGACGTTCTAAATGCGCCGATGATCGCCGATCCATTGACGATGTTTATGTGCTGTCCAACAACGACGGGTGGGTCTGCTGCTATCCTCTGTGCTAAGGAGATTGCAAAGAAGTTCAGCGATTCACCGGTTGACATACTCACAGGTGTGATGAAGACGGCTAGGCCAACCGCCGATATGCTTGCGTTTGAGTCCGGTTGGGATCCAAACATCAGGGCCGGATACGAGGCATATAAGCAAACAGGTTTATCACCAAAGGATATCGATGTTGCACAGGTTCACGACTGTTTCGCAATCGCAGAACTCATGCATTATGAGAGTTTTGGCTGGTGCGAGATGGGAAGATCGGGTGAATGGATTGAGTCAGGTGCTCCCTGTAAGGGAGGTGATCTTCCTGTCAATACGGATGGGGGATTGATATCAAAGGGTCATCCGCTCGGTGCTACAGGATTCGCCCAGGTATATGAACTCGTTCATCAACTCAGAGGAGACGCCCACAATCAGATTCCCGATGCGGATATTGCATGGAAGCATAACATGGGTGGTGGTGTTGGTGTGGGAATGACGTACTGTGTCCATGTCTTCAAGAGGGGGTGGTAATATGGCAGAGAGGAGAGATGTCTCGATAGTTGGTATTGGTAGAACAGAGTTTAAATTAGAAGAGGAATTTAATCCGATGGTTGCAATGTTTATGCCGATGCCAATCGGACCAGATGCGGTTAAAAAGGCGTTAGACGATGTCGATAATCTTGAGCTGCAGGATATCGAGGCAACTTATACAGGTAGATCGGATCCGATCACAAATGCTGGCCAGATGATAACCAGAGATGTCGGCTATTTGGGCGAAGCGTGCTATTCCGTTGACAATGGGAGCACGAGTGGTACAACAGCACTCATGAACGGATACTACGATATAGCCTCCGGACTACGGGATATCGTAGTAGTCATCGGCATTGAAATAATGGGGCCTGGAGCACTGTACGTACATCCTGAAGGGCAGTCATGGAAGTGCAAGGATGTAAAGTCTGGGCCATTTGCAAGACTATTTGCACAGTTGGCACGGAGGCACATGCGTGAATACGGAACGACTAATGAGCAGCTAGCGATGGTTGCCGCCAAGAATCTCAAGAATGGCACGCTTAATCCCTATGCTTTTAGGAAGGAGGAATTATCGGTAGATGACGTCTTAAACTCACCGATTGTGGCAGAACCGCTGACGGAGTATATGTGTGCTCCCATTGTAAGCGGTGCTGTTGCACTCGTACTCGCTCCAGCCAAGCAGGC
Organism: Candidatus Methanolliviera hydrocarbonicum; assembly: GCA_004212085.1. Taxonomy (GTDB): domain Archaea; phylum Halobacteriota; class Methanoliparia; order Methanoliparales; family Methanoliparaceae; genus Methanolliviera; species Methanolliviera hydrocarbonicum. The sequence goes on along the minus strand of RXIL01000139.1, from coordinate 1,415 downwards.
GAGATACTACAATCCTGATCCTGTTAAAATAGCTGGATGTGCAATGTCAGCAGGCAAACCTGGTCTTGAATACTTAGAATCGGCTTATGATCCGATTGTAAGGGCAGCAAGAGAGGCATACAGAATGGTGGGTCCATTCTTTGGTGCGAAGGATCTCGATCTTGCCCAAGTCCATGACTCTTTTGCTATCTCTGAGTTGATAGCATATGAAGCACTCGGATTCTGTGGTAGAGGAAAATCGGGAGAGTGGATAGAGGAAGGTGTGCCGATGCCCGATGGTGACCTTCCGGTGAACACGGATGGCGGGATGATAGCAAACGGCCAACCACTCGGTGCCTGTGGATTGGCTCAGGCATATGAGCTTGTACTCCAATTGAGAGGCAAAGCGGAAAAAAGGCAAGTCGAAGATGTTGAGAGGGCAGTTCAATATAACGGAGGGAGTGAGGGAAGCGGCTTCTGCGGCGGCTTCGCCGGAAGAGGTTTTGGCACAGGTGGCAGCTACTTCGTCAACATCTTCACCAGGGCGTAAAGGTTTTAATTTTAAAGTTTTTTATTTTTATTTTTATTTTTATTTTTATTTTTATTTATTTACTCTATTTGTATTATATTTTTAATCCCAATTTTTCTGTAAATATCGTTATCAGTGGGAGTATATCCATTGCTTTTGATGCATCCCCTGCCTCTCCCTCTCTCCACATTACAATTTCTCCACCCATGAACGGCGACATTACGTCTTTTTCTCCGGAGATGATCTCCGACAATATTTTGAGGGGTATATCGATGAAGAAATCTGGTTCATCGGATGCACCATCGACCGAGAGCTCATCGCCATTTATCTTCACCCCTATCTCAATGGTATCTCCAATCTTCACGTTGAAGATCATCTCCTCCGTTAAAGATATCTCCTTTTTGATCTCCTCATCTTCTGAAACAATTCTTTCGACTTCTTTGGCTATATCATCCGCGGTCACTTCCTTCTCCTCGGTTGCATCTTTAAGCAATTCTTTCAATCTATCCGGCATTTTAGCATCTCCGCATGATACACGTTGAGATCCAACATCAACTTCATTTAAAAAGTTATGCTTTTCTCGGGGACATCAGCCATCAATTCATATAGATAAGATCGGTTAAGTTACGGATTGTTCTTCCACCATAAAAAAATCCAACAGGGAAACATTTATGTATTATAATGTAAAATGAGGATAAATAGAAAGTTTGAAAAGAGGTGACTTAATGGAAGATAAATATGTGGAGAAACCCTGGCTCAGAACGTACGAGCTCGGTTGCATACCGGAGACCTTCGAACCGTATCCAGAGATAACGTATACGGCGAACCATCTCTATAAGACCACTGAAAAGTACCCAAACGAGTTGGCGCTCGTTCAGCTCGACTACGAGATGATGTGGAAGGAACT
>RXIL01000167.1 GCA_004212085.1 Candidatus Methanolliviera hydrocarbonicum | reverse complement strand
CGTTTCCGATCCATATAGGGGAGAGACTGTGAAGGCGTTCATCTCTTTAAAAGACGAGTATAAAGGTAAGGTCAAAGAAGAGGAGATCATAGATTTCTGTAAGGATAAATTGGCGACGTTCAAGGTTCCAACGGCCGTCGAATTTATAGAAGAGATTCCAAAGAATATAGTTGGTAAGGCGCTGAGGAGGTTATTAAGAGAGAAGGAGGTGAAAAAATGAAGGAAGAGGAGAAGAAACTAGATGTTGGCAAAATTTTGGGAGACGTGATCGGGGGAATGACAGGTGCTAGTCTTCCGATGGCGACGCAACTTTTAAAATATGCTCTAACGCCCGCTGTCTTGGAACCGGTGATAAAATCGATTGATCCAAAGATGCTCTCAGAACTCCTGAAGGTGGTTCTCGGTGCGGTCGTCGAGAACAGAGAATTGGTCTCTAACCTAATTTCTGGAACGATGGAAGGGATAACGGAAGCAATGAAGGCGATAGATCCAAAGGTAATCGGAGATCTCTTGGTTACGGTTGTCGGTGCGGTCGATCTGAGAGAGATCTTGGTTCTCGTCGCGGATCTTCTTCCGTCCATCGATCTGTCGAAGATCGTCTCTTCCATAGATCTAACACCCGTCATCCCGATGATGGGTGCGGCCATTCCAGAGGTAATGGAACTTCTCATAGAACTTTTGGATCTTCTGCTCGATCTGCTTGGTCCTTCGATCCCAGATATTTTGAATGCGCTTGTCTGTGCGATCGACGAGAACAAAGAATCAATAATTGGCCTTGTCTCGAGAACGGTGAAAGCGATGGGTTTGGGATAAAACAATTGACTATTTATATTAAAAACGAAATTGACCTAAAAAGGGGTTATAAAACAATGGATTGGAAAGAAGATGTTAAGGAGATGGTGTATCAGGGACGGATAAAAGTTCCTTATACTTGGAGCGTGGGTGAGGTGGGAAGTAGATTTTTCATCGAACTGAGGGACAAGAAAAAGATATGGGGAGATAAATGTCCGAGATGTGGAACGGTGTTCGTTCCTCCGAGGAAGGTTTGTAGTAAATGCTACAGCAATATTGGAGAATGGGTTGAAGTGGGTACCAAAGGGACTCTTTTGACCTTCACCGTCGTCCGTTACAAGAATAATCTGCAATCAAGAGATGCGCCATTTGCATATGGCATCATAAAGTTGGATGGAGCAGATACGGGATTGTTGCACCTTTTGGGAGAAGTGGATCTCGAGCAGATAAACATTGGCATGCGGGTCGAAGCGGTATTCGGAGAGGATAGAAAGGGAGAAATTTTGGACATCAAATATTTTAGACCTTTAAAGGAGGCGTGAGACGATGGAAAGAGTGGGTATAATTGGGGTTGGGCAGACCAAATATGAACGGGAGAAGAGGGAGACTTTTGGAGAAATGGTTTATGAGGTGGTAAAAAAAGCTTTAGACGATGCTGGAATCACAATTGAGGATATAGACAACGTAGTCACCGTTTCAAATGATTTTTGGGATGGGAGAACCATCTCGTGTATGGCAGTTGCGGATGCCAGCGGAGCATACGGGAAAGACACATCAACGGTTGAAGGAGATGGGGCATTTGGAGCACTATATGGACTTATGAGAGTTCTTTCTGGTGCTTATAACAATACATTGGTTGTGGCTCATTGTAAGGGTTCTGAAAGCTATTCAAGTGCAATAACTAATGCCGCATTCGATCCGATCTATGAGAGGATATTGGGAATAGATGCCATCACCTCCTCGGCATTGCAAGCCAAGAGGTATATGACAAAATATCTGCTAAACGAGGAACAATTTGCAAAGGTATCGGTGAAAAACCATAAAAATGCTAAAAACAATCCATTTGCTCAATTACCGTTGGATATCACTGTCGATGATGTACTTAACTCGAGAATGTTGTCCGATCCTATAAAACTTCTCGATGCTTCTCCTATCTCTGATGGAGCGGCCGCTATAATATTATCTGCGGAGAGACAAGCAAAAGAAGTATCCCAGAATCCCGTTTGGATAAAAGGTGTGGGATATTGTTCGGATGCCTACCGTATAGGTGATAGAGATTTGGCCGAGCCGAACTCATTGAGGAGGGCCGCTAAAGATGCTTATAAAATGGCATCGATAGAGAACCCTTTGAAGGAGATAGATGTGGCCGAGGTGTATGACGCCTTCTCATATCAAGAACTTCTTTGGATGGAAGGATTGAACTTTTGTAGGAGTGGAGAAGGTGGAAAGCTCATAGATGAGGGAGTTACAGAGATGGGTGGAGAATTACCGGTAAATCCGTCTGGTGGGGTGATATCTGCACATCCAGTTCTTGTTGCCGGACTAACCAGAATTATTGAGGCGGTTCTGCAAATTCGAGGGGATGCAGAAAAGAGGCAAGTTCCAAACGCTGAAATTGCACTTGCCCATGGAATAAATGGAATGTGTGGGCAGTCACATTGTGTGTGGCTATTAGGAAAATGAGGTGAAAAATTATGGGAAACAGAGTTGGAATTGTTGGAGTCGGTCAGACACACCACAGATCTAAGAGAAGTGATGTAAACGGACAAGAAATAATAAATGAAGCGGTAAGTAGGGCGCTTGCCGGCGCGGAGCTTACCATAGAAGAGATAGATGCCGTTGTGATTGGAAATATGGATCACTTCGAGGGGATAAATTATGTTGATATGTGGAGCGTTGACGGTTCTGGGGGATACATGAAGCCCATAATGAAGGTCACCACAGGGGGAACTACCGGATCAACGGTTGCGGCAGCTGGATATTATCAGGCTGCTTCGGGACTTTTTGACACTGTTTTAGCAATAGGTTGGGAAAAGAATTCAGAATCTGACACAAGTGCTGCTATTGCTACGTGTGCAAACCCTATTTTAGAGAGAGAGACCTTTGCAGGGGCAATTGGTCCATTGGCTGCAGAATATTCTATGTATATGAAAAAATATGGTGCCACAGAAGATGATGCCCACTTGGCTGCCGTCAGAGACCACAACAACGGTGCAAATAATCCTTATGCGCACCTCAGGAAGAGGGTTACGCTGGATGATGTGAGAAATTCTCCGATGCTTGCGTATCCCATAAGACTATTGGATATGTGTCCGAGATCTGACGGGGCTTGCGCGGTAATATATGCCTCCGAGAACAAGGCTAGGAAAATAACGGATACACCAGCATGGGTGGTGACCACGACAACCAGACACGACTATACTCACTTTGGCGATGCGGATTGGACGATTATGCAGACTTTGGAAGAGGCGTCAAAGGCCGCTTATAAGAAGGCGGGCATAAAAGATCCATTGCACGAGTTTGATGTCATGGAGCTATATCTTCCCGCTTCGTCGTGTGCCGTGAAATGGATGGAATCTTTAGGCGTATGCGAAAGGGGTGAAGCACCAGAGTTAATTCGTGAGGGTGTGACAGATATGGATGGAGAGTTGCCAGTAAATCCTTCCGGAGGAGTAATATGCACCAATCCGATTGGAGCCACCGCTTTAATAAGGGTCGCCGAAGCGGCATTACAGATAATGGGTAAAGCAGATAAAAGGCAGGTTCCAGACGTTGAGAAGGCTCTCGCGACCGGTTTTGGTGGATGCAGCTGGAGCGATGTGATGGTATTGAGTTCTTCAAAGCCGAGATGAGGTGATTGGTATGAAAGAAGAAAAAAAAGAACTTTTAGAAGTGCATTATGGCAAAGAGCAGTTGTACAACTGGCATTGTGGACCATACTGGAGTAAATTTTTGGCCGAGATCAGGGATAATGAGAAGATATACGGGATAAAATGTCCCAAATGTGGCAGGGTATATATGCCACCCAGAAGCGTTTGTGGCAGATGTTTTACAGAGATGAACGAGTGGGTGGAGTTAGGCAATGAAGGGGTTATAGACGGTTTCACGGTGGTAAAATTTCCCTACATTAATCCAAGTACGGGAGAGATGAAGAATATACCTTTTACATCGGTATGGATTCGTTTAGATGGTGCCGATACCTGTCTAATACATTATTTAGATGAAAAAGATGAGGAGAAGATAGAGGTTGGTATGAGGGTAAAAGCGGTGTTTAGAGAAGATAAAAAGGGCGATCTCTATTACGATATAAAACATTTCAAAATAGCGGATAGGTTTAAATATGATTAAAGACCCCTGATTTCTTAAAAAGAAGGAGGTACATATATGACAGGAAAGTATTTTGAGGAGTTCAATATCGGTGATAAAGACATTACTGCTTCGCGTACCGTCACCGAGGCGGATATCGTTGCCTTTGCGGGCTTGTCGGGGGACTATAATCCGCTCCATACCGACGAGGAGCTCATGAAGAACATGCCTTTTGGAGGAAGAATTGCACACGGAATGCTGATACTCTCAATAGCAACTGGTCTCGATTTTCGTCTCGGTCTGATTGAGGGCACTGCCATCGCATTCCTTGGAATGAACAACGTACGGTTTATGAATGCTGTGATACCGGGCGATACGATACATGTAGAGGAGGAACTGATAGGGAAAAGAGAGACGAAAAATCCAACCAGGGGCATAATAACGGCGAAATTTACCGTTAAAAATCAAAGGGATGAGTCGGTGGCAGAGGCAGAAGTTACCCTCATGGTCAGCCGCAAATGATTCAAAAAGCGTAAACTTCTTTTTTTATTTTTTAGGGCGTGATAAGGATGAAACGCGAGGTTGCTATTATAGGATATGGTGCCCTAAAAATCGGTAAATATCCAGAGAAATCAGATAATGAGCTTGCAATTGAGTCGATTCGGTTATCTCTGGAAGATTCTGGGGTGCCAAAGGATGATGTTGATGGTCTGTTCACAACACCTAATTACCTGGATAGGATGGGATTGCAGCTCTCGACCATCGCAGAGTACATGAGAGTCTCTCCAAAATCAATGGCAGAAATTTCTTGTGGCGGCACTGCAGCTGGTCTGACAATTAAATATGCGATGAATGAAATACTCCTCGGTAACATTGATATTGCAGTCTGTTATGGTACGGAGACGCGAAGGAGTATGATCGAGGGGTATTACAAGGGTAAAATTACAAACATGTTTGAGCCGACCACCCAGCCTCACATCAGCGGCGGGACTATCTGGGCTTATGCATGCTCAGCGAGGAGATACATGCACGAATATCATGCTAAAGAGGAACATTTTGCGATGGCTGCTGTCCGAGATAGAGAAGCCGCGACTAAAAATCCATATGCGTATTTCAGAACACCAATTACCGTAGATGATGTCTTAAATTCGACTATTTTGTGTACACCTATTAAGCTTCTGGATTCATCGGCCGCGAGAGATGGTGCCGCAGCTGTCGTTTTAGCCTCTAAAGATAAAGCGAGGCGTTTTTCAGACGCTCCCGTTTACTTACGCGCGGTAGGGGAACACCATGACAATTCTTTATTCGTACCAACCGATAGGCGCGATAAGTCCATTTCCTCTTTCACTGCAACGAAAGAAGCTGCAAAAGACGCTTTTAAAATGGCTAAATGTAAATCGAATGACATAGACATCGCAGAGATATACGCTCCTTTTAGCCCGCAAGAGTTGATTATTCCAGAGGATTTGGGGTTTTTTACGAGAGGAGGAATGATAAAAGCAATTCAAGATGGTTCTACTGAAATAGGTGGTGAAATACCAATTAATACGGACGGTGGTCTACTATCAAGAGGACATCCAGCAATGATCACTCCATTTTATGAGTCAATAAGCATCATACGCCAATTAAGGGGAGAAGCAGGTAAAAATCAAGTTGAAGGTGCAGAGATAGGGTTGATGCATTGCGAAGGCGGCATGCTCAACAACTGTATGGTTTTCATATTTCAGAGGGGGTAAAAATGGAAAAACGTAATTTCAGGCATCCTCAAATCTTCCATAGTACCGAGAAATTCTGGCTCGGGTTGAGAGATCGAAAATTTTTGGTACAAAGATGTAAGAATTGTGAAGAAATATTCTTTCCACCGAGATCACATTGTCCGAAATGTCTTTACAACGAGATGGATTGGGTTGAATTGAGTGGAAAAGGGACACTTTATAGTTGGAGTGAGATTCACATACCATCGCGAAATTTCGATGTGCCTTATGTGATCGGAATAATTGATTTGGAAGAAGGTGTGGGTAGGATGGTATCAAAGATAAGAGCGAGAGTCGAGGATTTAAGGATTGATATGCCAATGAAGATAGATTATGAAGATGCCGAGGAAGATCTCACGTTATATGTTTGGATGCCTGCACAATCATGAAAAACTTCAACGTTCTCAATTAAAAGTTTTTGCGGGACAGCGGAAGTTTCGTCCTTTTATCCCTTCTCCAATTTTAAAAGTTATATTGGGTTCTAAAGCATATTATAGATATATTTATTAAAGAAATAATTCCACATTTTGAATAGGAAAAAATAAGATTTTATGAAAGGAGGCGGGATAGCGTGGTTCTAAAAACAAAGGATGAATATATTGAAAGACTTAAAAAAATGAAGAAAAATGTATACATCGACGGAAAAAAGGTCGGTCGTTTGGATGAACGATTGATGCTAGGAATAAATGTGATCTGTACTACGTTTGATCTAGCACAGAACCCCGAATTTGAAGACATTTTCACTGCCACATCGCACATCACCGGAGAGAAAATCAATCGTTTTTGCCACATTCATCAGAGTAAAGAAGATCTACTGAAAAAACAGGAGATGGTTAGACAGGGTGTTCATTATACCTATGGATGTCTCGGGCGTTGTATGGGCATGGACGCCATGAATGCCCTTTCTGTTGTAACAAAACTTGAAGACATGAAATATGGTACCGGTTATTATGGACGTTTTATTAAATATCTTAAATACTGGCAAGAAAATGATATAGTAGGGGCGTGTGCTCAAACAGATGCGAAAGGAGATAGGAGCAAAAGGCCCCATGATCAAGCAGATCCAGATTTATACGTACACGTCGTAGAAAGAAAAGGTGATGGAATCATCGTTCGAGGCGCAAAGCAAAGCATCACCATTCCACCCTACTCAGATGAGATCGTCGTTCTCCCCACTCGCGCCATGAGAGAAGATGATAAAGACTATGCGGTTGCTTTTGCAGTTCCTGGTGATGCAGATGGAGTTAAACTTGTAACTAGGCCTGCATTTCTGCGTAAAAGGCAAAAATTAGATGCTCCCATTGCCCATACCGGCGTATCCGATTCTATGATCATATTTGATAACGTATTTGTTCCGTGGGAAAGGGTGTTCATGTGTGGAGAATGGGAACTATCAAGAAACCTTGCTTTACTCTTTGCACTCTTCCACAGACATAGTTATACGGGTTGTAAACCCGCAGTTAGCGATATATTGGGTGGATCGTCCGCCTTGGTGGCAGAATGTAATGGTATTGAAAGAGCAACTCACGTTAGAGAAAAACTCTCTAAGTTCATCGGGTTGGCCGAACTCGTGTATGCGGCCGGAGTTGCAAGTGCACAATTCGCCAAAAAGTCACCATCTGGGACATACGTTCCCGATCCAGTATATGCAAATGCAGGGAGAAGATTGGCGGGGGAAAATATTTACCACGAATACGATCTTCTCATCGATCTTGCTGGTGGTCTTGCCGCCACTCTACCACCCGAAGGAGACTTTTATAGTGAAGAGACCGGGAATTTGGTCGACAAATACATGGCGCGTAATCCAAAAGTTTCATCTGAATATGTGCACAGAACGTTCAGGCTCATAGAGAACATCGCCTGTTCTGGTATCGCCGGATGGCTCCAAATAGCGGGTATGCACGGGGGTGGTTCTCCAGTCATGGAGACGATTGCGATCATGACGGACTATGACATAAGGGGAATGAAAGATGTGGCCAAATACCTTGCAGGTATTAATAAGGAGTTGCCACGGATAAGACATGAAGATTTAGTAGATTATTATATAGATATCGACTAACTAAAAGTAGATATTGATTAATTAGAAGCCAATTAATACTTTGAGGTAAAAATGTTTCCAAACGTTAGAAAGATTGAAAGATTAAATATGAAAAGGTCATTAAATTTAAAGGAGAGTGATAAAAAATGTCTATTAGAGATGTGGCAATAGTAGGTACAAGCATGACAAAATTCGGTAGATCAAACAAAACAGAGTTAGAGATGTTTGCTGAAGCGGCATTGGATAGTATATACAACTCTGATATAGAGCCAAAAAATATCGAAGAATTATATTTGGGTAATTGTGCAGGTGCAATAAATGAGGGGCAAGTAAATATGTGTGCGCATGCGGCTGAGGAAATAGGTTTGCATCAGATCCCTTCAACGACGTTTGAGGGTGCATGTGCATCTTCTGCAGTCGCATTTATACACGCATATAGGGAAGTTGCTGCTGGGTATAATGATACGGTACTCGTAGCGGGTACAGAGAGAAACATGACATTGAGACCAACAGGGTGGGCAACAAGGGTATTTCAATGTAGCGCGGATCAGCGGTATACCCAATTTACGGGATTGACATTTCCCGGTATTTTTGCAATGGCGGCAAATCGATATATGAAGAAATACGATATTTCCAAAGAGGCTGGGGAGGAGGCCCTGGCTTGTGTAAGTGTTAAAAATCACCATAATGGTGCGTTAAATCCAAAAGCGCATCTCCAAAAAGAAATTACAATAGATACAGTACTACAAAGCCCAAAAGTTGCAGATCCTTTAAAATTATATGATTGTTGTCCTTTCTCAGACGGTGCTGCTGCACTTGTACTCACTTCAGCTGAGAAAGCAAAAAAACTTACAGATACACCCATCTATGTTGCGGGTGTGGGGCAATCATCCCAAGGGTCCCTTTGTACCCAATCAGATATTACATATCCAATAGGTAGGGCAGTATCTTCTAAAAAGGCATATAAACAAGCTAAAATAGAACCAAAGGACATAGATATCGCAGAGGTTCACGATTGTTTTACAAGTGCTGAGATCATTGCGATAGAGGCATTGGGACTTTTTGAGAGGGGACATGGCTGGAAGGCTGAAAAAGAGGGAGAGACTGCCGTCGATGGAAAATTACCCATAAATACAAGCGGAGGTTTAAAGGCCAAAGGACATCCAATAGGTGCTACCGGCTGTGCACAAATACATGAGATAGTAGAACAATTGAGAGGAGATGCGGGGAAAAGACAGGTAAATAAAGTAGAAGTAGGATTAGCTGATAATATGGGTGGAGAATTTGGCACGATAACCACTATTATTTTGAGGAGGTAAAAAATGATTGATTATAAACTTACATTTGAAACGTATACAAAAAATCTATTGGGTGGAAGAATACTTGGATTAAAGTGTAATAAATGTAGTAATTATATTCATCCGCCTAGAATGATCTGCCCGAAATGTTATAGCACAGATTTGAACATCATCGAATTTAATGGTACGGGAGAAATAAATACATTTACAGTTGTACGAGTTGCTCCAACTTGGATGGAAGATATTGCGCCTTTAATCATTGCTCATATCAAATTAGATGAGGGGGGATTTATATTGGGTCATCTTTCGGATATTGAAGCCGATGCCGCATCACTAGATCTCATAGGCAAAAAAGTCAAAATGATTGGCGGTAGAGAAGTAAAGAAAGATATAATCTCTGGAGTTAATGGAGCCATACCCATTTTTCAGTTGTTGTAATAAAAATGTTATGAAAGATCTAATTTCCCTATCGCTCGTAATCGCCTAGTTTTTGAAAAACAAGAATTAGCTAAAATATGAAATTATTTCAGATAATCCGAAACTATCTTTGAGACATTCCTTGCTGAATTGACAGCTAGATCTACTCCAATACCAACGCCTCCAGCATCTGCACCAACCTGGAATAACCCTTCGATCGGAGATCTTGGATCGGGCTTGTTTTTGCCGACTTGTGATGGGGTTTGAGATAGACCAATACACTCTCCACCGACCTTATCCATAATTCCATCCCTTCCCGAAATCTTTGCAATAAAATCGGAGGACCTGTAATCCACATGCTCGATATGCTCTTCAAGATTTGGAATCATCTTTTTAACCGTATCGTGAAGAACGTCAAACCATCCATTGGCTTCCTTCTGATCAAATTTTTGGTGAGCAGGGGCTGACATCGTAGCGATCAAAACCTGTTTACCATGGGGTGAGAGATCCGGATCAAAATTTGATGGAACCATGACATATCCTCCTGGTTCGGGCAAGTTTCTCTCACCTTCTCGAATTTCTTTAGATGGCATACTCGTGGGCATGTATACTAAAGAGGGTTCAGAGACCAGCTTGGTGTCCAAAAAATACCAGATCCTAATGGCACCAAGCGACGGGTAGAGGGATTTTACTCGATCGATATATTCTTTTGTAAAATGATCCTCACCAACCAATTTTAAAACAGTAGCTTGGATCCCAGCATTACTCACTATGGCTCTTCCTTCGTATATGCTACCGTCATCCGCCCTAACACCCAATGCTCTCCCCTCCTCAACTAATATTTTCTCTACTCTTTTCCTCAGAAGTTCTCCTCCATTTTCTTTAAGTGTATCAACAAAAGTTTCAGCTATTTTTCCTATACCGCCCTTTGGGTAACCAATGGGAGGATCTCCCTCAATTATCTTTTTACTCGAAAGGATGAATTCACCGGCCGATGCGTACTTCGCAGAAATGACAAAATACATCAAGGTCATAACGTTCATAGCAGCGCGCAGAGGCCCGGGAGCGTTTATCTCCTTCAAATATTGATCTAAGGTTATTTCATACGTTCGTTCAAGTTCCTCGTCTGTATCTACTAGGATACCACTCAGCATATCTTTCAGATATTCAAAACCGAATCCGAGATGGGTGCCGTCTTCAGTAACGAAACATATGACAGGGTCTTTTGCTATTATTTCCAAAGTACCTGACTTCCCTGTTTCTTCTAAAACCTTTTTTACCTCGGCGCCTCCCCCTGCCAACAAATGAGCGAACAAATCCACTTTATGCCCGAATTTTTCAACCGTGGCGGCTTTTCCCCCCAACCCAATTGTTTTTCTCGGTCAGCAGAGTTTTATATCCACGTGCAGATAGCAATGCAGCGCAAGCACTTCCTCCAGCGCCCGCGCCTATAACTATCACATCGTATTTCATGATTTTGTCCCCCTTCCCACTACTTTGCTCTTTGAATGATATTTATATTTTTCCTTTAATGTATTGGACGGTGTCAAGATAAACACCCCCATAAATTGTTAGAGGGTAACATATGATAGACACCAGAGCTCTATCGAGTGTAGCTAAGCTTCCATAGAGAAATCTCTTCCAGAATCTTTTCAATCTATGTGCTCAAAAATCGAAGATTTTTGGCATATCAAAAAGCTCTGCTTTTTGAATACTTGAATAGAGAAAACCATTGTTCTATCGCATTTCTCTCACCAAACGTTTGATGATCGTACTCCAACCCTAATCTCTTTATCGTCCAGGGATACCAAGGACCTTTATCAGCTATTACCTTAAGATTGTTGGTACAATAGATCAACGTCCTTCCCCAAAAAAATGTGCCTATGACAGATCTACCTTCTGAGAGGTAAACGGTCAAAACCTTCTTTTCATCGACAGCTCGGGGTAGAGAGAAATCCGATGGTGAGCTTTGGGATCAAAAAAGAAGAGCATTCCCAGATTAGAGGTGGTTGAGAGAAGTGGTGAGTCCATCACCCAATTCGTGAGAGAAGACAGCATTAGGCGTGAATAAAGAAGAATCTCTGGAATAAAGAAGGGTTTGTGGATAAAGATAAGAGCTACAGGTATAGAAGGGGCTATGCATAAAGTGCTCAAAACTCGAAGAGTTTTTGAATACCTATATGAGATCCATCTTCTATGAAAGAGATATGGCAGGTTGTTCAAGATGTTCTATTTGCAAATGGATACCACTAAACCAGATAAAAAGCTGGAGAGTTGCTAATGTTTGTCCGTCCATAAGCAGATATAATTTTCATGCCTACTCCGGGGGCGGAAGAATGCTTATGGGATTGTCCATTTTGCAAGGGAGGAG
>RXIL01000027.1 GCA_004212085.1 Candidatus Methanolliviera hydrocarbonicum | reverse complement strand
GAGGCGAGATGAAGGGTGGAACGATCATTGTCAAGGGTAAGGTTACCGATAGGATGCCAACGTTTAAGATGGACGGAATGGAGATCCTAGAAGGAATTGAATTCAATAGATATACGGGAGATCTCTCTGTCAGAAGGGCGAAGGGTATTTTATATATGAAGGGGTAATGGGATGCTTGAGATTCCTGATCATCAACTTTTTAATTATATGTGAAGATATTAATCAAGATAATAACCAAGAGTGGTATTGAAATGTAGTTAAAAAAATTAAAAAAATTAAAAAAGAAAATCTTTTTTTTACATTCCAGCAGTGAGAGGACCCAACTTCGATAATAAAGGTACTAGGCAAGGTAGTAAGCAACTCGGTAAAATTGCTAAGGGAAGCATTAAAAGGGCCACCATAAAGTTTAAACAAGTCGGAATATCAAACGTAAAAAAGCAGCCTCCCTCATCTTCCAACATATCCTGCAATTTTCTCATCTTCAACCTTTTAATTTTCATTCTTCATCACCTGTTTTTTTATTAGATACCGGTAATATATAAGTGTTTTGCTTTAGAGATATTAAGCAGAAACGTCGAAATGAAGATATATATAGAATCTCACGGGTGCACGGCAAACGAGGAGTTTGCGAGGAAATTAGAAGATTATCTAAGAAAAAAAAGATTTGAGATTATAAAAGATCCAAAAAAAGCTGACACAGTCGTCTTGAACACGTGCACCGTCATTGAGACGACGGAAAGGGCGATGTTGAAGAAGATAAGATCTTTTGGGGGAGAAGAGGGGGAGGGAAAAAAACTCATTGTTACGGGATGTATGGCGAGAATACAGCCAGAAAAGATTAGAGAGACAAATAGAGACGCTATTATTCTGGATCAAAAATATTTTTATGATCTATTTAGGGAAGAAGAGAAAAACGAAAGGATCGTCGCCTATAACGGAAAGAACGGAAAGATCGGAACCGTAAGCATCGGGGAAGGATGTATAGGAAACTGTTCATACTGCATCTCAAAGAAAGCAAGGGGAGATATAAAGAGCAGATCTCCTGAAGAGATAATGGAAGAGTTTAAAGAACTCATAAAAAGGGGTGTTAGGGAGATTCGACTTACGGGACAGGACGTTGGTGCATACGGAATAGATATCTCTTACGATCTACCCCGTCTACTCAAAAAAATCTCCAGATTAAAAGGAGAGTTTTATGTCAGGGTCGGAATGATGAATCCTCACTCGATAGAGGATATTTTAGACGATCTTATCCTTGCGTTTGAGAGCGATAAGATATTCAAATTCATACACATTCCGGTTCAATCAGGCTCGGATAAGGTATTGAGAGAGATGAACAGAAGATATGAAGTAAAAGATTTTTTAAAGATTGTTGATGCATTCAAATCGAGGTTTGGGGACCTAGGTTTTTCCACCGACTTTATCGTCGGTTTTCCCGGGGAGAGCAAAGAGGATTTTGAAAGATCTCTTAGATTATTGAACGCGTGTGAGCCGAACAAGGTCAATATAACGAGGTACTCCAAAAGGCCGTTTACTCCTTATGCGGATAAGGACAGACTCTATGGGAGAATAAAGAAGGAGAGATCGAGGATAATGACCGATGAAGTAAAAAGGATATACAAAAAGATAAATAAGAGATGGGTCGGAAGGGAGGTGAAGGGAGTTATGACGGAGAAGGGGAAGAAGGGAGGATCGATCGCGAGGGATATCTTCTACCATCAGATCATAATAGAAGATAAAATTCCACTTGGAAAGAAGGTAAATATTAAGATTGAAGAGGATAGGACGACGTATTTCATGGGCAGAGTGATATGAGGCTTCTCTTGATACATGCGGATAGAATCGAGTATGAGGCGAAAGGAAAGACCAAATTTGCAGAGGAGATAGATGAATCGGCAAAGAAGGGGGAGATGGATGAGGTATTGACGGCATTCATATCCATCGAGAGTATCGACGAGAAGAATCCAGAAGAAGTCGCCGATAAGGCGATAGATGAGATAAGAGACGTCGCCCAAAAGGTCAAAGCAGATAATGTAATGCTCTATCCCTACGCACATCTGAGCGATGATCTGGGGAGTCCAGANACCTCGATGGAAGTNCTGAAAAATTTGGAATTAGGNCTAAAAGAAGAATTCAATGTAAATAGAGCNCCATTTGGCTGGTATAAATCATTCGAGATAAGTTGTAAGGGNCATCCATTATCAGAGCTCTCAAGAAGGATAACTCCTTCGGAAGAAAAAGAGAAAGAAACGACGGCGATAGAGGCGGAAGAGAAGGCGAAATCCAGCTTTTATATCTTGGATCTGGACGGAGATCTTCACTCCTCAGAGACGTTCAATTTTTCAGAACACAAGAATTTAGAAAAATTTTACATCCACGAATTCTCTAGACGTAGAACTTCGGATAAAGTACCTCCCCATGTTCCTCTGATGCGAAGGGAAGAGATCGCAGATTACGAACCTGCATCAGATCCAGGGAACATGAGATATTACCCGAAAGGGAGACTCATAAAATCCCTGCTTGAGGAGTACGTCCTCGAGAGATGTATGGAAGACGGGGCAATGGAGGTAGAGACGCCGATAATGTATGATACGGCACACCCTGCGCTCAAGGAATATCTAAAAAGATTTCCGGCGCGGCAATACGAGATAAATTCCGACAAAAAGAGATTATTTTTGAGGTTTTCCGCCTGTTTCGGCCAATTCTTGATGAATAAAGATATGACGATCTCGTACAGAAACCTTCCGCTCAAGATGGTCGAGATGACCAGATACAGTTTTAGAAAGGAGAAGAGAGGAGAACTAACCGGTTTGAGAAGGCTTAGGTCATTCACGATGCCCGATATGCATACGATCTGTTATGATAAGAGAGAGGCGATGGAAGAGTTCAAGAGACAGTATAGATTGAGTATGGATCTTCTCGATGATATAGGATTAAAAAAGAAGGATTACGAGGTCGCGATAAGGTTTACCAGGGAATTTTACGATGAGAATAAAGAGTTCATCCGAGAACTTGTTGAGACGATCAAAAAATCTGTCCTCATAGAGATCTGGGAAGAGAGATTCTTCTATTTCGTGTTGAAATTTGAGTTTAATTTTATAGACGCACTCGATAAGGCGAGCGCACTCTCCACAGTTCAGATAGACGTCGAAAACGCAGAAAGATACGGTATAAAATTCGTGGATAAAGATGGATCAGATAAATTTCCAATCATCTTGCATTGCAGCCCTAGCGGGGCGATAGAGCGGGTGATGTATGCGCTCCTTGAGAAGGGAACGATGGAAGATATTCCTACCCTCCCGACGTGGCTCTCTCCTACTCAGATGAGGATAATACCGGTTAAGGGAGAAGACCTCGATTATGCAGAAGAGATCTACGAGAAGATCAAGATGAGCGGTATAAGGGGAGACATAGACGATAGAAATGAAACTTTAGGGAGAAAGATAAGGGATGCAGAGATGGAATGGATACCTTACATTGCTGTGATAGGGGATAGAGAGAAGAAGAACAGGAATCTAAGTGTCACGATGAGAAAGAAGGGAGAGAGAAAAAAGATAAATATCGGAGATCTTTTGAGGATCATAAAGAGTGAGACAGAAGATCTACCGATGAAGCGGCTATCTCTGCCATATAAATTGTCTATGAGGGCTAAATTCGTATGAAGGAATTAGATCTCTATAACATGCCAAGAAAGAAGATGATCGGGATACCTCTGGTAATCCTTATCGTCTGTATAGGAATCCTCTGCTTCTCTTACGCGTCAAACGGAAGTCCCGTCAAATTGGGATACGATTTTACCGGTGGGACTGCCGTTTCCGTTCCCTCGTCAAAAGCTGTGGAAGAGGTGGAGCAGAAATATCAGGGATATGACCTGCTATTCGTGCGAGAGATCGGTTCGAGAACGATGCTCCAGTTTGGCCCCATGAGCTCTGAGAAAAATAGTCAGCTCAAAGAAGAGATAACAGGGGAGTACGGGGAGGATGTTATGTTCAGCCATACGGGTGCCGCTTTCGGCAGAGACCTTCAACGTTGGGCCGAGATAGCGGTCTTGATGGCATTTGCTCTAATGGCGACGATTGTATTCATCGTATTTAGACACCCCTTACCCTCATTCATCATCGTATTCTGTGCGGGAGCGGATATAATCATAGCAATGGCGATGATGAACGTCTTTGGGATAGAACTGAGTCTTGGAACGGTCGCCGCCCTTCTAATGTTAATCGGTTATTCCGTCGATACGGATATACTCCTCACGAACAAGGTATTAAAGGAGAGAAAACATTCCAAAGAAGACTTCAAGAGGATATTTAAGACGGGCTACACGATGACGACGACGAGTTTAGCGGCAATAGTTGTCATGTTCCTTGTCTCGACATTCTCTTATCTCTTCACGTCTTATACACAGATATCAATATTAAGGGAGATCTCTGCAATATTGATATTCGGTCTGGTGGCAGATCTCTGGAATACCTGGCTCTTTAACGTAGGCATGCTAAAATCATATATCGAGAAGAGAGGGACAAGATGAGGGATCTATTCAAGAATGTAAGATTCTGGCTGCTGATAATACTCGTCATACTCTCCATCTGCCTCATACATCCAAGCATCTCGGATGGGAAATTTCAGACGAACTTAAATTTTGGTCTTGATTTGAGTGGTGGCTCTTATCTAAGAATGAAACCAGATGCGATGATCATAGGCGTGGATCTCCCAACATCAAAGGAAGAATCGGTCGCAGATTACCTCGAGAAGAAGCTGGATACGACGGTTACTCCGGTATATTACGGTGGAGAAGAGAGATACGAAGTGAGAAAGATCGTAGAAAGAGAGAAACTCGAAGAGATTCTGGGAGATGCGGGTGGTCATCTGACCTATTATGATCTGGGGATAACCAAAGAAACATTGGATCAGACGAAGCGCATTTTAGAAGATAAATTGAATATGCTCGGGGTGAAAGACATCGTGGTCAGAACGATGGGGGACAAATATCTGGTGGTGGATCTGGCAGGTGTGAATTTATCCGATGCTGAGAGGATCGTCTCTTCCCCTGGTGTATTCGAGCTGAGAATCGAGACAGAGGGAGGAGAGACGAAACATATCCTCTATGGAGATGATATTTTGAGCGTTGACCCGATGCCCGCAAGAACAGGATACGGAGATGATGCACCGTGGGGCGCCGGATTTACGTTGAGCGAGAAGGGGGCAGATAAGTTTAGAGAGGCGACAGTGAGATACGGCGCCGTGGACGCTCCGGAAAGACACCCCATATCCATGCTTCTCGATGGGAAGGAGGTCTATTCTGCACCTCTCTCTCGAGAACTGGCATCTCACATGAGGGAGAATAAATCTTACGGGTTGGTCGCACAGACCGGAATCGGGGAAGAGGGGAAGAAGAGGGCAGGGGATCTGATAATACATTTAAGTGCCGGAGCATTGCCCGTGAGACTCTCGATAGATATGTCTGGGCAGGTTCCCGCAACACTCGGAGAGCAGTTCAAGAAGCAGATCGGTTTGATGATCGTGCTCGCTCTGATCGCGGTCTCACTGATAACCGGATATAGATATAAACGCCACGAGATCGTATTACCCATGTTGATAACCACTTTTTCCGAGGTGATAATCATACTCGGCTTTGCCAGTATGCCCCGGATAGGATGGCAACTCGATATACCAAGCTTAGCAGGTATTATAGCGGTTATTGGAACCGGAATAGACCAAATGATCGTGATAACCGATGAAGTTATCAAATCAGAGACACCTACGGGGTCAAAAACCAAAAAGAAAACCAAAAAGATTAATGCACCGAAGAGAGAGGTTGTTCGATCACGCAAGGGGTATGAGAGGGGATTGTCAAACGCGTTTAAGATAATAGTGGTATCTGCCGCAACGACAATATTTGCCATGGCACCCCTCTTATTTATGGGGCTTGGAAAGCTCAGCGGGTTTGCCTTGACAACGATCGTTGGGGTTTTAATCGGAATTTTGGTCACGAGACCTGCTTACGGAGAGATCATAAAAGAGACGATGGCATCGGGAAGATGATCGCAAAAAAATCAGAGATTTTTAAATGATGTTCAATAGATTTCTAGGAAGATCTGCGTTAAAACCGAGAATTGCCAAGAGCAGAAGGATAGATCTATTACGACTTAAAGGGAATCTGCAAACGGGATCTGCATTGCGGAGCGGATCCAAAGATACATATTATATAGTGGCATCCGTCGAGGTTGGAAATACGACCACGAAGTGCATTCTAACCGCAACCAACTTGAGGGAGGGCAAGGCATATATCATAAATAAGAAGGTAAAGATGACGAGGGACGTCAGACCTCCTAAGCATGGAGAAGAGGTCTTTGGAAGAACGTTGGATGGAGTCCCACTCACGAGAGAATCCGTCTCGGAGTTGGTGAGAGATACACTCCTTGAGGCACATAAAGAATCTGATCTAAACATAAAGAGAGATTTAAACTTTGCTGTTAGATCAACTGGCGTAGTTGCCGGATTCGACTCCCCGGATGATGTTGGAACTTTTGTTTTATCCTTGGCGGATGGTTGTCTGTCGGCTGGTGTTCCAACGAGAAATATGACGCCCGCTATTAGTATAGATGGGTTGCCAAAGAATATTAGAAAATTTAGCCTTCTTGAGAAGGTATATTTCGATGGCGGCGTCGGTGGAGTTACTCCGCCTTTTGGCTCCACAGGTGTTGAGATCGTTGCGAATGAGATGGAAGGGGAATTGGCAACGGTTGGAATCAAGGAAGGGGCTAAATGGGCAGGCGTAGATTTTAGAAATCCTTGCGTTTCTATGGATTTTGGAACGACGCTCGACGGCAGGATAACGGATGATGGTATTCCATATGCAAAGACCATTGGAAATTTTTGTGGACTTGCAGGCGCGATACCAGATAACATCGTTAAGGGGGCTCTTGAGGAAGATAATATTACCGCACTGGATCTCTTCGAAGGGAAGAACCAAGGATCTTCTAAACGGAAAAAATCCAAATTTTTTAGCAGTCGCACGAGAAGAGAGGCAAGTATAGAAAACTATACGGATAAAATTCACCATTTGATAAGGATAGAAAAAGTCCCGCTCGATAGAAAGAAGTATGGTTATATACCGGTTAATCCCAAAGTGGCTGAAGATATCGGTGTCACGTTGATAGGATGTGACGTGGGAGAGAACGGAGATAGACTAAACGAGTTGAGAGAGATGGGCAGAGAGATAATGGAGAAGGATGGTCTTGAGATGCTCTCTTCTACGATAGACGTGGTCTGTGCGGTGATGGTGGAGAGACTACTTAAGGTANCACTTAAAGAGGGTTTGATAAGCNATAAAACAGCGATAGGACTTACCGGAAGGGCNGCNATAACGGGAAATAAGCCTTCGTTGACATTAGAGCTAATTGAAGGGCTAAATTTATATAGTAGCCCTGAAGAAAACGTGGTTTTTGTAGATGATGGTCTGGCGAGGGGAGCAGCCGCGATGGCAAGATGTATGAACTCCTTGGGGAACCCTAAAAACCCGATAGGGGGAGTGAGGGGAAAAAAATGTGTCCTCAGCGAGAGGATAAAACGCCAACAGAGAAAGATGGAGGGGTGATATGGGCGATGTTATAATAGTTGATGGGTCAAGATATTCCATAGAGAAGGCAAGAGAGGAATTCAAGAAGAGTAAAGATCTGAGGATTTTATATCCCGTAAATCCGGAATTTTTTTCGGTGGAGCTATTCGACGACGTAGAGAAGATGGACGATATCTTAAGGGAAGAGATGGAATATATAAAGGGAGAAGCCCTGAGGGCTTTGTCGTGGGATGCCAAAAATCAGAGATTTTTGAGCACACCGAGCGAGATCGATCGTAAGAATCTGTTCGTCTTTTATGGCACGGCAGAAGACGTATTGAGCTACGTGAAGAGAAAAAACGTCAATAAAATAAGATTATTTATAACAAACCAAGTTGATAAATTTAATAAAATAGATTTTACCGAGATCATAAACAATTCCGAAATTCCAGTCGAGGTTGAGAGAGGGACGATACTGCCAGAAGATGTGAGGATCTGGGATATCGTCGTGAAAAACGTCATCAGCGTGGATGTACCAGGGACAAGGGATGATCTGCTGAAGACACTCAAAGAAAACAAGATATCGGGGGTTCCGGTAAGCAGAGATGGACACCTCGTAGGGATAGCTACGAGAACGGATATTTTAAAGAATTTAGAGGAAGACCAGCTGGCTATGCTCATGACGAGAAATCCAATCACCATATCTCCCCATTCAAGTGTGATAGAAGCAGCTAAGGTCTTATTGGAGAAGAAGATAAGAAGATTGCCGGTGGTCCTAGATACCGTCTTGATAGGCATAGTGACCGTCGCGGACGTAATGAGGTGCGTCGCAAACATTGGGATAGAGGAAGAGATCAAAGATTATGTCAACGAGGAGGTCACTTCTGTGTGGGACGGTACCCCTCTGCCCGTCGTCACCCGGATAATGGATCTTGCGAAGATGAAGGCGCTTCCCGTTCTTGATGACGCAGGCCAACTTACAGGCATCATCACCGACGAGGATATAATAAGGGTTAGCAAAATAGAAGATTATATTGAAGTTTTTGCCGATTCTCCGGGATATGACAACGACGAATGGACGTGGGAATGTGTTAGAAACGTTGAAAGCCACTATTACGGCGTCTCCAGGATTGAACAACCGATGATACCGGTCAAGAATATCATGGCAAGAGACGTTGTAAAAGTCAGCAACACTTCAAAGGCGAGCGGATGCGCGCTTAGGATGGTAAGAAACAGGATAGACCAGCTCCCTGTTGTCTCGGCAAAAGATGAGCTTATAGGAATGCTCCATGACAGAGATTTGATGAAGGTATTGCTTTAGATTTGCGAATGAGGTAAAAAGGTGATATGAGCAAAGAGGGAAAGGAAAAACTGATCGAGATAGCAAAGGAACTTAAGGAACACCTTCCCTTTACCACTCTTGGGGCATTCACGGGAATCCTCGTTATGGCAATGATCGTATTCGCTGAAGTTCCCTCTGAGATCTCGTACAAAGCCTTTTACACCTTACATCCGATCCACGTGGTATTGAGTGCGATAGTAACCACGTCCATGTATAAGGAACACAGTTTGGCAAAGAGTAGTATTTTGAAGATAATCCTGATCGGTTATATCGGATCGGTCGGCATAGCCACACTGAGCGATTCCATAATCCCATATATGGGAGAAGTATTACTTTGTCTGCCCAATCCAGGGATCCATATAGGTTTCATTGAGAAATGGTGGCTTGTAAACCCTTTGGCATTTCTTGGTATCGCGATCGGTTATCTGAGACCCACCACCAAGTTTCCACACGCCGGGCACGTCTTGATAAGTACATACGCATCTCTATTCCATATAACAATGGCATTGGGTACGACGATCGACTGGATTTTATTCCTCCCAATCTTTCTGTTTTTATTCCTTGCGGTCTGGATTCCTTGCTGTGGGAGCGATATAATATTTCCCCTCCTATTCTCAAGAAAGGATTAATTAATCTTCAGATTTTCGATGGTTTAAAATACTATAAAAGTAGCAAATATTCTGGTATCTAATACACGAGGATAAAAATGTTTCAGACGCTATCATTCCTTGCAGGCTCGCTCGTTACTGGCATCGTTTTTTTACTGATATTTGCCCGTCTAATTCGTAAAGAAGAGAACATAGACGCACTTCTCATATCACTCTTTGCCTTATTTGAGGGAATGGCATATCTGATGATTACTGGTGGAGTCACAGCCGATTACTTGGGCGTTGGTGGTATGAATGCTATGGTATCCTTTCAGCAGGTATCAAATCTTCTCGGCGGAATAGCAACGCTCTTCCTCTTCCTCTTCTCATTATCGATATCTACCGACCGCATGAAAAACCCGCTGATAACGGTTGCACCCACCGCGGTGACAGTGGCGTACATCTTTGCGATATGCCATCTCCCCTGGACTCTCGTGCCAATCGAGGGCACGTTGGTTAAGGCAGTCTCCGAACAGATGGTTACAGTAACGCTACTTACCCGATTGCCACTCCTTCTATGTGTGATAGGTCTCTTTGCCTACCATCTGGCAAAGTCGCCTGCGAGCTACAGAAAGGTTAGGCTATCATTGTCGCTTCTCATCACTGGTGTAAGCTTATTCACTTTATTCACCGTCGTTCTGGAGGCGACCGGATTACTGCCGGGACTCGCCTGGCTGTGGTATCTGGTGACCGCTCTCTCCGCGATCATCATCTATTGGGGGTTCGATATACCGAGACGCTTACTCGATAGATTGCCAGAATTTTAAAGGGATAGAATGAATATCGATGATCTCAAGAAGTTGGATAATCTCACCTTATTGAAGATTGGGCTATCTGCGACAGAGATGTTGAAAAAAGAATCAACAAGAAAACGGCACAGCTCAACAGAAGAAGATTACGACGAGATAATAGAGACCTGCTATCGAGAATTGTCTAAAAGGCGAGAAGGGGAGAAGAATAAATTTAGAAGGCATATAATTAATTTATCTTATAAGAAGCTGATGGAGATGGTGAGGGAATATGTGGTGGATAATCCAAAGGTATCGTCTGAGTGTTACAATGAGCTCTTATGGAGGAGAAGACTGGATGAACTCAGAGGTCATGTGGAGATAAAAACGGCCCTTCAGAAGCTGGAGGAAATCCTCTCCGGTTAATTTCCGATTAAAACGCGGCCATTCTTATCCCAATATCCCCTATCAAAATGAAAAAATCAGGGACCGCAGATCTTCCCCTGCACGGAGGCAGAACACCGAGATGGCTCTTTGATCGGATGGTCAAACTCGCGGGCGGTATCTCCGAGATAATAATCTTGGAATATGGGGAGGATGAGTTTCTTAAGCGAATTTCAGATCCTTTCTGGTTTCAATCTCTCTCTTGCGTCCTTGGATTCGATTGGCACTCTTCTGGAACTACAACTACGACGTGTGGGGCGCTGAAAGTCGCATTGAACCCGGAGAAAGACGGAATAGCAGTGGCCGGGGGAAAGGGAAAGGCGTCTAAGAAAACTCCGGAGGAGATTAGAAGGGCTTCGGAAATTTTCTCTCTATCTGATGAGAAGGTGAGAGATCTAATCTACAAGAGCAGAATGTCTGCAAAGATAGATAATTCCTGCCTGCAAGACGGATTTGATCTTTATCACCACTGCTTATTCTTGGATGAGCACGGAAATTGGGTGGTCGTTCAGCAGGGAATGTCTGATACGCACGCGAGGAGATACCATTGGCTCTCCTCCGATATAGAGAGTATCGTTGTCGAGCCGCACAGTGCGATATGTGGTGAACGTGAGAAGAATTACGTCCTTGATATGACATCTATAAAGAGCGAAGAGACGAGAAAGATTAGCGTTGATATTGTTAAAGATAATCCTCAGCATATAGAGCGCTATCTAACGGGGAATACCACACTCTTAGATTTCTCGGAATCGGGTTTCCCAGAAGATCTCAAAATGCCTAAACGGCACGAGATATTGCGGATAGATTTAGGAAAAAGGGGGATTCAGACGCTTAAGAAGATATACGAGATACAGCCAAAGAATTACGAGGAGCTCGTCTCGATAAGGGGTGTCGGCAAGAAGACGATCAGATCTTTAGCCTTAGTCTCCAACGTCATATACGGCTCCAAACTCTCGTGGAAGGATCCCGTTACGTACAGTTACGCCCACGGCGGAAAAGACGGTCATCCCTTTCCGGTCCAAAGGAGAGAATACGATGAGTCGATAGAAGTTTTAAAAAATGCAGTTAAAGACGCAAATATAGAAAGAAAAGAGAAGTTGAGGGCGTTGAAGAGGATGTCAGATTTTCTGGAGGGGTAAAAAATTTCAAGGAGATGGAAGAGACGATGCAGATCTGGTCGAGAGCGAAGTTAAGAGCGATGAGAGATTACTGGCAGAGGAAAAGGCCAAGCGCTATGCCTCCAGAGATTGGATTGATCGAATTTG
>RXIL01000129.1 GCA_004212085.1 Candidatus Methanolliviera hydrocarbonicum | reverse complement strand
CAATCTCTGCAATCATCACTCTTTGCCCTTAGAGCTTCCTCAATGAACTTACTAATTTCAGAAAGGGGCGTACCAGGTCCAAATATCTGAGCAATACCAGATTTTTTCAGATTAAGAAGATCTTTCTCAGGTATGATTCCACCACATATAAACAGAATATTCTTATCACTTCTCTCCTTGATAAGCCTAACCGTCTTCGGAAATAAAGCCATATGAGCACCAGACAGGCAACTTAGACCAACCACATCCACGTCCTCCTGTATGGCTGCTTGAGCAATTTGCTCTGGTGTCAAACGTGACCCAAGATAAATTACTTCCATCCCGGCATCCCTTAAACCTTGTGCTACCACCTTAGCCCCCCTATCGTGTCCGTCTAGCCCAGGTTTAGCTATTAATACTCTGATTCTTCTACTATGCATGGAAAATCCTCTTTAAGTCTTTAAGCAAAGAAGTAAAAGTTAGATTATAGTTGGCTCTCTATACTCTCCAAATACATCACGAAGCACGTCAGTTATTTCTCCAACCGTCGCGTAAGTTTTAACCGCTTCAACCAAGACTGGCATGATATTTTCATTGCTCCTTGCTACCTGGCGCACTTTACTTAGAGCACGGGTCACCTTCTCATTGTCCCTCTCACGCTTCAATCTTTTTAATCTCTCTACCTGTTTTTTCTCCGCCTCTTCACCAATCTCCAATAGGTTCACTTCCTCCTCCGTCTCCGCATCGGTAAACTTATTAAGACCAACAATGACTTGCTCGCCAGAATCCACCGCCTTCTGATACCCATAAGCCGAATTCATAATCTCTTTTTGGATGTATCCTCTCTTTATCGCTTCCAATGTACCACCCATCTCGTCGATTTTATCGATGTACTCCATTATTCCATCCTCTATCCTGTCCGTTAACCATTCTATATAGTATGCACCGCCGAGTGGGTCAACGGTGTCTGGAAGACCGCTCTCATATGCAATAATCTGCTGAGTTCTCAGGGCAACTTTTACCGCCTCCTCGGTCGGCAGAGCCAACGCCTCATCAAATGAGTTTGTGTGGAGTGATTGGCATCCTCCCAATACGGCGGCAAGCGCTTGTATCGTCACTCTGACGATGTTATTAAATGGCTGCTCCTTTGTGAGTGTAAACCCGTCCGTCTGAACATGATACCTCAACATCATAGACCTTGGATTCTTGGCACCAAATCTTTCCTTCATTATTTTAGCCCATACGCGACGGAGTGCTCTAAACTTAGCGACCTCTTCAAGAAGATTGGTATAGGCGGCAAAGAAAAAGGAGAATCGAGGAGCAAAGGAATCAACCTTCATCCCTCTATCTCTCATTGCCTGAACGTATGCAATTCCATCGGCAATAGTGAATGCGGCCTCCTGAATAGCTGTGGCGCCAGCCTCTCTCATATGATAACCACTGATGCTTATCGAGTTCCATCTTGGCATATTTTGGGAACAGTAGGAGCAAATATCTGTTACCAATCGCATAGATGGGTTCGGTCCAAAAATATATGTGTTTCTGGCTATATATTCCTTTAATATATCATTCTGAACAGTTCCTCTGAGTTTGCTTTTATCTGCCCCTTGCTTTTCTGCCGCAACGATATACATCGCCAATATGATCGGTGCAGTAGCATTGATCGTCATTGATGTGCTCACGTCCGTCAATGGGATGCCGTCCCAAAGATCCTCCATCTCTCTAAGTGAATCTATTGCCACACCGCATCTTCCAACCTCTCCGGCAGATAGGGGGTGGTCTGAATCGTAACCTACCTGAGTGGGCAGGTGGAAAGCAACGCTGAATCCGGTCTGCCCCTGCTCATACAAATATTTATACCGCCTGTTCGTCTCTTCTACGGTGGCAAATCCAGCATATTGGCGCATGGTCCATAATCTACTTCTATATCCGGTTGATCTTATATTCCTGGTGAATGGATACTCCCCTGGAAGACTGAGCTTTTCATATTTGGGTTCTTCCACATCGGATGCTGTATACACACTCTTAAGAACCGTGCCACCAACAGTGGTTCTGAACTCCTCTTTCCTCTCTCTTTCTTTTTTCATCTTCTCTCTACGATTGCACAGATGCCAAGCCCACCACCGCCACAGATTGTCTCCAGTCCATACCTGGCGTTGCGCCTCTTCATCTCATAGAGTAAAGAGACCATCCTTATCGTCCCAGTGGCAGAGATTGGGTGGCCCAAAGATATTCCAGAACCATTAACATTTATCTTATCATGATCCTTCTCTGAGATTTTCAGTTCTTTAATGTCTGCCAACACCTGTGAGGCAAACGCCTCTTGTATCTCAATGAGGTCCATTTCTTCCATGGTAAGCCCCGCCTTCTCCAGCGCTTTGTTAACTGCTGCTGGTACCGCCAACCAGGTACGTCTTGGGTCGGCTCCAGCCACAGCAAAGGATTTCAGGTAAGCCAACGGCTCTATCTCGAGTTTCTTAGCCTTCTTCTCCGTGGTCAAAACACAGGCAGCAGCACCATCGTTCTCTGTAGACGAATTACCCGCGGTACAGACGCCACCCAATACCGGACGCAGATTAGCAAGCTTCTCCAATGAGGTATCATGCCGGGGAGTCTCATCAATATCAATGACTACCGTCTCACCTTTTCTCTGCGGAATAGTAACAGGTACAATTTCATCCTTAAATTTCCCCGAGTCGATGGCAGCACAAG
Source organism: Candidatus Methanolliviera hydrocarbonicum (assembly GCA_004212085.1). Classification (GTDB taxonomy): domain Archaea; phylum Halobacteriota; class Methanoliparia; order Methanoliparales; family Methanoliparaceae; genus Methanolliviera; species Methanolliviera hydrocarbonicum. The sequence continues at coordinate 9,314 of RXIL01000129.1, read as the reverse complement.
CCCTTTGCTGACTGCGTAATGACCATCTGTCGCACTCCTCACGAGAGATACCTTCTTCCTTTGCTGCTGTTTCTGCCCAAGACATCATCGACGGAAGTATGCCAAACCTATCGATAGGTTGAGACATAACTCTGCCACGCTGAATCCTGTCATAAAACGGTATCCCCAACATTGAGAGACTTCCATGCCCCCTTGGCATATCACCTCTTCCACCTATGCCCCACCTTATATAGCCGGGAAGATAAAACTCAGCGTTGCTCATGCTCTCCACCCCGCCTGCAACGATAATATCTGCGTTTCCAGTCTGGATCTTCATACCGGCAAAAGAGATAGCGTCCAGTCCAGAGCAGCAACGGCGATCAACTGTAATTCCTGGGATCTCAACCGGCCATCCTGCAACAAGAAGAGACATCCGACCAATGTTCACATATTCCCCGCTTTGGTAAGACTGTGCCATAACCACCTCATCAACCTGTGCGGGTTCGATCTTAGTTTTCTTCACCGCCTCGTTTAGAACTATGGCACCGAGATCATATGCCGGTATATCTCGAAGAACACCCATGTATCGTCCAATCGGCGTCCGCACGGCACCAACAATAGCGACATCTTCCATACTATCTCTCCTTAGTCTTAAACTCTCTCGTAAAAGCCGAGATACCGGTGATATCTTGCCCCAAAATTAGTGTGTGAATATCACTCGTTCCCTGGTATGTATAGACGGCTTCGATGTTCCCCATATGTCTCATTGGGGAATAATCGTATGAGACACCGTTTGCACCCAAAATCTCTCTTGCGGTTCTTGCACAGTATCGTGCAACCGAGACATTGTTCATCTTTGCCATAGAGATCTGTTGATGTCTTTCTTTCTTCTCATCCATCAATCTACTGAGCCGATATGATAAGAGTTGCCCTTTAGTGATCTCTGTTAGCATCTTTACCAATTTTGCCTGAACAAGTTGATAAGACGCAATTGGAGAACCAAACTGTTCTCTTTTCTTTGCGTAATTCAAGGCAGTCTCATAGCAATCCTCCGCGGCACCAATCGCCCCCCATGATATGCCATGCCGTGCCTGGTTGAGAGTCATAAATACCCCTCTTAGTCCGCTTCCTGTCGTCTTTGGTAAGATGTTTTCGGATGGTACCCTGCAATTTGAAAATGCCAATTCTCCGACATCACCACACCTCATTGAGCCTTTTTTACCTTGAAATGCCTGAGTAAATCCTTCTGTGCCTCTCTCTACAAAAAATCCTCTTACGCCTTCATCTGCCCGTGCAAAAACAAGCGCAACATCTGCAACTGACGCCTCGCTTATCCACTCTTTACTTCCGTCGATAACCCATTCATCTCTATCCTTTTTTGCCACTGTATCCATCCCAGCCACATCTGAGCCATGATTGGGCTCTGTTAGGCCAAAACATCCAATTTTCTTCCCTTTTGCTATATGTGGTAACCACTTATGCTTCTGTTCTTCCGATCCAAATTTCCAGATTGGGTACATAAACAATGCTGATTGTACCGCCGCAAAGCTTCTAAGGGCCCCATCGACCCTCTCCAATTCGTGACATATGAGCCCAAACTCCATATAACTTGTTTCTGGTCCACCATATTCCTCTGGGACCGGACCACCGATCATACCGAGTTCCCCCATCTTAGGGGCAAGTTCTTTCATATTTAGAGGTTTTTCATTCTGAAACGCATCCACAATGAGTGGTTTAACCTCTTTTTCTAAGAATTCTCTTACTGAATCCCTGACAAGCTTCTCATCGTCTGAAAGTAGGTCATCTATATCATAATAGTCCACACCTTTAAAATTCATCATCTAATCCCCATGCTCCCCATCGAGAATGGTATTTCTAATATTTACAATTTTCGACCTCCCACCATCCCTATTCTCATCTCATCACCTAATAAACTTTACATAAAGTTATTTATAGTGGAAATAGGAATGTTAAGTGTTGATATAAGTACTAAGGATGCTGATAGAATGAATGAATGTGATTTTAAAGACATCATTTATGAAAAAAAAGATAGAATTGCGACGATAATGATCAACAGATTAGAAAAGTACAATGCATGCACATCTGTCACGGTCTATGAGTTGACAGAAGCATTTATCGATGCGTGGGCCGATAAGGATATTGGAGTTGTGGTATTTACTGGAGCAGGTAATAAAGCCTTCTGCACCGGGGGCGATCAATCTATCAGAGATGTGGGTGGATACAAAGGAGATATGGATAGATATCAAGGGACCATCGCGGCTTTGCCTCTTGAGGTTGGCTGGCAGTTTTTGACATACCTTATCAGACACATCCCAAATCCTGTAATTGCGAGAGTGAACGGCTATACAATTGGGGGAGGGCATGTATGGCAGGTAAACTGCGATCTATCGATTGCTTCAGAGAGTGCCCAGTTCGGACAGGCAGGTCCAAGAGTTGGAAGTTTTGACCCTGGGTTTGGAACTGGGGATCTTCGCAGAAATGTAGGACTCAAGAAGGCGAAAGAGATTTGGTATCTATGCAGAAGATATACGGCCAAAGAGGCTTTGGATATGGGTTTGGTAAATAGAGTAGTCCCAGAAGAGTTGTTGGATGAGGAAGTTAAAAGATGGTGCGAAGAGCTCTTGGAAAAAAGTCCCACCGCCCTAAAAATGATTAAATATGCGTTTTTAGCAGAAACAGAAGGGCTTTCAGGCATTACAGAGCTTGGTGTCGGAGGTTTAAGTTTGTACTATGGAACAGAGGAGGCTCTGGAGGGGAAAAACGCTTTTATGGAAAAGAGGAAGCCTAACTTCTGGAAACATTATTCAAGAGCATAGGCTTTAAAACCTTCTGGAGATCTTTAAATGCCGACCCACACATCATTCAGCTAATTTCATTATTGCACCTGCGAGATCCCCTTTCGTCTCTTCAAGTGCTTTTTTAGCCTCTTCTTCGCTTACTCCAGCCTTCTCCATGACAAGTTCGATGTCTTCTCTTTTTATTTTACTTATCTCTCTCTCTTCCGGTGTTCCAACAACCTGATACGTCTTTGACCCTTTTACATCCATTATGGAGACTTCTGCGTCTTTGAAGACGATCTCTCTATCATCTGTAGTTATCCTAACTTCTATTACGTTATCTATCGTTTCTACATTAATCCCCATCTGCTTCATCATCTGCTGAAGTTTTTTTGGGCTCATTCCTCTTGGAAACATTTTATTCCTCCATATATTTGATTATCTCCTCGGTCATCTCGCTCATCTTCGCACCCCCACCGAGGTCATAGGTGATATTTTTCCCTTCGGATATAACTTCTTTGATGGCTCTTCTGATCTTCTCTGCTCCTTTCTTCTCTCCCAAATATTCGAGCATCCATGCTCCGGCGAGTATCGTGGCGGTCGGATTCACCATATCCTTTCCTTTGTACTTTGGAGCAGATCCGTGCGCAGCCTCAAACATCGCGTAATCATCTCCAAAATTAGCAGAAGGTATCAACCCGATACTTCCCACCATGGCGGAGCATTCCTCACTTATTATATCCATAAATAAATTCGTTGAGAGCAGTATATTTTTATTGAACCTTTGAGGGTTCTTTATCAGCTGTTGTGCAATATTATCAACGTGATATGTAATCAGGTCTATATCAGGGTATCCCTCTTTAACCTTCATCACCTCGTCCAAGAATAATCCACAGGTCTTCTTGAGGATGTTGCTCTTGTGTATGGCAACNACGGTTCTGTATCCTCTGCGGCGGGCCTCTTCAAATGCGTATTCTGCCACCTTTTTACTGGCATNCCTCGTAATCTTTCTGATCGAGATGTATGTATCTTCTGTCAAGGCGGTCTCAGCTGCGAAGTAAAATCCCTCCGTTGCCTCCCTAACGCAGCATAATTCCACGTCTCCGAGTGGATTTTTTGTGTTTGGGTATGTCTCTATTGGCCTCACATTTGCATATAGGTCGTATCTCTGCCTTATGGAGACTGCAACGCTTTTTGGAGTTCCTTCACCTCCTGGGGTAGTTGTGGGGCCTTTGAAGCACACATCAACATCATCGAGAACGTCCCACGATTCATCCGGAATTAAAGAGTCTCCACCATGTTCTCTCCACCATTCCTCACCGGCATCACAACGTATCATCTCCATCTTCGGATTTACTACATCAATAACTCTTTCCAGACATGAGACGAGTTCTGGACCCACTCCATCTCCTGCGATCAGGGCAATCTTCTTCATGAGAGAAACCTCTGGTTTCTTCACTTCCTGTGTTGCTCAAAAATCTTCGATTTTTGGCATACGCAAATCTTCGATTTGCGACTACCTACCTTCGGTAGGACTGTGATCACTGGTATCTCTATTCTATTTTAATTTTTTCTATGGTGGTCAAGGATTAAATAGCGGTGGGGGGAACGGCATGGGGGGTATGGGTATGAATCTACCGCCTATCCTGGAACCGCCATGCTAATCCTCAGAGCCTTTTTTGCCAACACAATAGCATCTGAGATTCCATCCGAAGTCAGATATGAGCTTTGCTATCAGTACCGAATCCACACCACCTGAGAAGATCATACCGACTTTATCCACGCTTAAACCCCGCAGCATCCGCTCTACCGTGTCTGTTAAAGCATCTTTATACGAGGTCACGGCTTCATCAGGATCTGTAATATCGATTTGTGGGCGCTCGATTCTCACGCCCTGTTGCATAGATATTCCCTCCTTATTTGCACTCAGTATCTTTCCCGGAGGTATTCTTCGGATCTCACCTTCAACATCATAAAGTCCCTTCTTCTCAGAGCAGAAGTAAAGGCTGCCATCCTCTTCCACGTAATATATCGGCTTTATACCAATTGGGTCCCTTGCGATTACTACCTCATCACCATCTGTAACTGCGAAACTATACATCCCGTTTAACATCTTTACGACAGACTGCACGGCTCTAAGCAAATCGCCATCGTAGATCTCCTCAATTAAATGCAAGAGAATCTCGCTATCGTTGTCTTCGTCTGCTATCGTATGATTTTTACCTAATAGTCCCCCTAATTCTTGATAGTTGTAGATCTCTCCGTTGTGTACCAGCGATAAAGAGACGTCACAAGACCGAAATGGCTGTATCGCATCCTCGCCTCCGACGATGCTCAATCTTGAATGTCCAAGGCACACGTTTGCCATTTCAGAACTTTCCAAATCGCTTAGCTCTCTACTCCTCCAAATCTCACCGTCAATATACAAGCCATGCGCATCGGGACCTCTATGCTCTGTCTTTTGGAGCATATCGGTAACGATACTCGTCGGCTTCTTCTGATAAGAAAAAAAGCCGCATATCGAACACACAACTAACCATTTCTTATACACTGCTAAATAGCTTATTTGAGGATAAAGAGGATTTTAACGGATTTTTCTGAAGATTTGGAAGCTTTAGGTGATTGGCTCTATTATTTTATGTACTTTATTCCATAACCTGTCTGGCATGTAGTGGTGTTCTTCGTAGATTCTTGAATACTTCCCTTCAATCTCATTGAAGTATTTTTCAACATCCACTCCCTTTAGTTGCCTGCCCAGTATCTCTTGCTGAAATAACTGTATGGCTGCTCCCGTTATATTAGAGTTGTGGGCTTTGTAGAAATACAGTTGCCCTTCCTCGGGGTGCCCTACACACTCCCAAGGAATGTAACCTTCTAAACCCAGAAGCTGCCTCCAGATTGGAATGAGTTCTTCATCCCTGAATAGGTCTTTGCCGAACGCTTCCACGGTCTTTTCATGGTTGCCAAACGCCGAGAAACCCGCAAACACATACGCGCATTTCTCACATGAACCACACCAGGGCTTCTCTACGTTACAGGAGTACGTTGTGTAAACCTTGTCGCCCGCCTTCTCAAACAAGGTCTTGAATATCCAGACATCGTGAAACGGTTTAAGTAGACTTACCCTCTCTATGCCTTGAAACATCTTTCCGAACAGATCGAACATTTCTTTTTCTGCGTATATACTTTTCATCCACTGGTGACTTATTTCTTCTCCTGTCTCTTCATCAACGAGGTTGGGCACGTCTGCGCTCTTCTCATTGCCTAACACCTGTAACCCGATATCATATAGTATCTGTATAGGAATGAAAGACATTGAGCCGAAAAAGACCTCACCGGCTTCCGTCCTGAACTTTTGTTTCTTCACCGGACTCTCCTGAATCCGTTCACTGACTTTGAACCGCTTTAACCGTTCCCTCAGCCAGGGATAGTAGTCGTCATATATGTGGACGACATGCTGGTTTTCACTATTGAATACGTTAGAGACGGTGGAAAACAAATCTTCTTGGCTTTCCATTCCACCGTAATAAGTGTGCAGGTATGTTATAACGTCATAGCGTACTTCTGCTTCATCAAGCAATAAAGCACAAAGCAGGCTGTCTTTTCCCGCGCCAGAAGTCAACATTACCTTCTCTGACTGGGTAGAACCAATCTTCCAGATAGGCAATGCACTCAGGGCACCAAGTTCTTTTTCTTTATATAGTATCTCTGGACCTTTATAGTCCAACCTCTGGATTTGATATCGGTGTTCACTCCAATCCTGCGGAATAGTGTATTCAAGGAATTTTACTAAGTCCGGGTGAACCCACAAGGAATTTTACTAAGTCCGGGTGAACCCATCTAGAGTATTTTGTAATGTCTAATTGAGCAGGCAGCACGGCACCGAATCGAAAAAAACCGAACACACCAAGAGAAACAGCAAACGTTTTTAAGGCATCCTTATCGCGGGTAAGTTTTGGTTCTTTTAGGGAAAGTGATTTATAGTGAACTTTCAGCGTGTTTAGGTCACCGTCAAGAAGATAATTAAATGTTATCGTATCTTCGCCTATATCAACGCCGTCAAGGACTGCTTTCTCTACAAAAAAATCTTTTAAATCGCTTCTGTCTCCAGCATTCATTCTATTAGGGGGTAGGAGCCATCTTCCTGGTGGACTTCACTGCCTACAAGGGGTGGGTTGAAGACACACACCAGCCGCATGCGTTTCTTGGCTCTAAGAAGGTGCTTTTCATGCTTGTTGAGTACGTATAAAGTTCCAGGCGTTATATTGTATACCTTATTATTGTCCACGAGTTCAACTTCACCTTCTCCTTCTATACAGTACACCGCTTCAACATGGTTCTTATACCATATATAGGTCTCAGTCCCCTCATAGATGATAGTCTCACTGAGTGAGAAGACAACCCCGTCTCTTTTCAACAATAAACGCCTGCTAATCCAGTTATCGTTTTCGGCAGTCACCTCCCTCTCGCTGCCCTTTATCTCCTCGATATTACGGACTATCATAGCACCACATCACAGGACGTTCTGGTTTGATATATTAACACTTCCTCTTTAAGGACATCTTCCACACACTCCTCGATTATGTCAAGTCCCTCCCTCAACAACTCTTCTTCTATAATCAATGACGGGAGGAATTTCAGGACGTTATTTTCAGCACCTGCCAGTTCAATAATCACATTCCGGTCGAAAGCCGCCTTCGCAAGGTTCTCGCAGAAGCCTCTGTGTGGAACATCCAGCCCGTATATAAGCCCGCGACCACGAACGTCCGCCTCCAACTCCGGGTGTCGGTCTCTAATACTTTCAAGACGTTTCCTCAGTATAGATGACTTCTTGTTAATCTCTTGTGTTAGTTCATCCGTCTTCCAGTAATTGAATAACTGGGTGGCAGCCACGAAAGCCAGGTTGTTACCCCGGAAAGTACCTGTGTGTTCTCCCGGCTTCCATATATCTAATTCCGGCTTCATCAAAACCAGCGACAGCGGAAGACCACCACCAATGCTCTTTGAGAGTGTGACAATGTCGGGTTTGATACCTGCGTGTTCAAAACTGAAGAAAGGCCCGGTACGTCCGTTTCCCACCTGAATATCGTCTACAATTAGCAGTATGTCGAACTCATGGCAGAGTTCAGATAATTGCCTGAGCCATTCAATGCTTGAAACATTCACCCCGCCTTCACCCTGAACCGTCTCAACAATGACTGCTGCGGGATCGTCCAGACCGCTGCTACTGTCTTCTAAGAACTTCCGCAAGTAATCAACGGTGTTGATACTATCGCCAAAGTAGCCATCGTAAGGCATGAATGCGACGTTGTTTCGGCTGATAAACGACTCGTCACGGTAGAAGTCATTTCCGGTTATAGAAAGCGACCCCATGGTCAACCCATGAAATGCGTTGGTAAATGAGATGATGTTGGATGTGCCTTTTATCATACGAGCAAGCTTCAATGCGGTCTCAACAGCGTTTGTACCCGTAGGACCCGGGAACTGTATCTTGTAGTCGAGGTCACGCGGTTCAAGGATGATTGAGTAGAAAGACTCAATGAAACGCCGTTTACTCGTCGTCGCCTTATCAAGACCGTGAACGATTCCGTCATTTTGTAGGTACTCTATTAAAGCCTCTGTTACCAGGGGGTTGTTGTGTCCGTAGTTTAAAGTTCCTGCGCCTGCGAAGAAATCTATGTATCGGTTATTGCTTTCATCATAGATGATTGACCCATGAGCGTGGTCAAAAACGGTAGGAAAAGAGCGCGAATACGACCTTACCTCTGACTCCTTCTCCTTGAACACTTTTAAACCCTCGGATCCCTCGTCTGAGACCTCCTTTGGTGCATGTGTAAAGGGTCCTATGCGCAATAGAATTTCAGGTGGGTGTTCGTTGGCTCCGAAGTCTTCCCCTTTTAGAAACTCCTGCTTCTCCATGGTTGTATTGAGGTAGCCGGCAATAGATTTGAAGAGTGCGAGTGACTTCCTGTTGGATGGTGTTACACTTGTCTCCAGATATGTCACATCTTTTAAATATTCCTCGGAAAGCAAATATTTTACCATCGCCGAGGCGACTCCTTCTCCTTGTTGATGTCTCGCGACCGCCACCTGCCAGACGAACAAGACATCCGATCTCTCTGGAGGGTTGTAGGCTGAGAGGAAAGAGGCAATTCCCTTATCGCTTTCTCCGATTACACAGGTCTCTCTGAAGTGCTTGCATAAAATCAAGTAAGTATACCGCGAATTCAAGTCAAGTGGCGGTGAATGCTTGGCAAGCCGCCATATCGTATCGCCATCTTCTACCGTAGGATGACGAAAGCGGAATTCACCATACGCCCCTACCTCTTCTACTCCACCAGTAGTATTATTACCATTCATGTATTTGTATAGCTAAGTATCCCTTTAAAAAGTTTTCGATTTTTTCTTTTGCAAAAAATTTTTATTGTATATAAAGTATAGAGAACTTTGCAAAACCCTTTGAATAGTTATAAATACTCATAGAAGCATATCTCTCTATGCGTGAAACACTCTTTGATTTTGCTTCAAATGAGTTAT
>RXIL01000103.1 GCA_004212085.1 Candidatus Methanolliviera hydrocarbonicum | reverse complement strand
ATGCCTTTTCTTTGTGCGTGTTGAGGTTATCGGTGACCAGCCGGATGACTTCAACATCTGGATATTCGTAAACGAGCATCTTCACGAACCGCGCGAAGTCTTTCATCGTCCTTCTTTCTGTGACCTGTGTCACCCGTTTTCCTGCCTTGAACTCGACCGCCATGAATATGTTTGCCGTACCGTTCCTGACGTATTCATAATCGTATTTTTCAGGGCTTCCAGGCTTCATGGGTATGGGCGCTCTCTTATCCCCAAGAAGTTGCTTTGGTTTCTCGTCAAGATTGATGAGAGGTCTTTTCGGGTCGTACGGTTCTTCATACAGGTCAAGGAGATCGTACATGCATGCTCTGAATATTGCATCAATCGTCTGGATGCACCACATCCTTTTCAGCCAAGGCTTTGTTTTGCTTTTTTTAAAATAAGCCGGATGCTCTCACGATTTATTGTCGCAAACCCTTCTTTCCTCCTCATCTCTTCGGTGAGTAATGTCAGCGACCACCTCTTTCTGCCATCGGGCGATTTGGTGCATGCCTGCGCTATAATTTCTGCTTCGTGCCGTTCCGTGTATTTTTTTGGCTGTCCCGATCTTGGTTTCTCTGTCAGAGCACTTTGAAGTCCCTCTTCACGGTATCTTTTCTTAATGTTGGAGACAGTTGCCCTGCTGATTTCCAACGTATCTTTTATCTCCATTTCTGTTCTTCCTTAGTTAACCAAAAGCAAAACACGGGCACGTGTCAATTCCCTCGCGCTTTTCCGTCCTTTTCTCACAAAATCGCTGAGGTATTTTACCTCTTTCACCGTGAGTTTTATTCTCTCCATAGAACATAGTTGGATTCACCGGTTTATAAACTTGTCCAATAATTAAGTTGACGAGGACTAGGGTTCGAGACGTATCTCCGCTGAGCGGAATGTGCGCGATATGTATAGAAGATTGTGATATACTGTGTGAGGTCGGAAAGTCCGCTATAAGAGGAAGAGAAATACTCTATCCATCCCCAGAATATTTTGGGGAGAGCACGGCCGCATCCAACAAAGACTATACCATCGATTGGAGCGACTTTCAGATAATGACGACCGTCTTCGGAGCTGAAGGGATAGAAGCAGACGAAGACAAGGCTATATTCCCAAACGCGGATATAACCACGAAATTCGGAGGTGTTCCACTAAATATTCCTGCCATTGTGGCTGGACTCGGATCAACTGCGGTGGCAAAGAGAAACTGGGACGGTCTGGCGATCGGAGGTGCAATTAGCGGGACGATAATCACCATCGGGGAGAACGTCTGCGGGATGGATGCCAAATCTAAGTTTGAGAACGGAAAGGTAACCTATTCAGAGGATCTAAAATACAGAATAGATACGTACCGTGAGCTTTGGGACGGAAAGCATGGAGAGATCGTTGTTCAGACGAACGTGGAGGACGAGAGGTTCGGAGTTGACGAATACGCGATATCCAAACTTGGGGTGAACGTGATAGAGCGGAAATGGGGGCAGGGAGCAAAGGCGATAGGTGGAGAGGTGATGATAGATGATTTAGATAAGGCGATAATGCTCAAAAAAAGGGGATACATCGTATTGCCCGATCCAGAAGATAAAAACATTCAAAAAAAATTTAAAAATGGGGTATTCAAAAGATTTGAAAGGCACAGCAGAGTCGGAATGCCAAATAGAGAGGGATTTGTAGAAAATATAGAGCGGTTGAGAGAGAAAGGGGCTAAAAAAGTCTTTATGAAGACGGGTGCATATAGGCCCGCGGTCGTTGCATCTACGCTTAGATATGCATCAGATGCGAATATAGATGCAATAACGTTCGACGGTGCTGGGGGTGGAACTGGAATGAGCCCAATTCCAATGATGCAAGAGTGTTCGACGCCGACGGTTTGGCTTCAGGCGCAGGTGTTGAGATGCCTGAGAATTTTGAAAGATCACGGGAGACATATCCCTGACGTCGCGATCGCAGGGGGATTCACGGACGAGACACAGGTATTCAAATCGATCGCTATGGGCAACTTCGGTGATGAACCCTACGTGAAGACGGTTGCTATGGCGAGGGCACCCATCACGGCTGTCATGAAGGCTAAACACTTCGCAGAAAAGGCAAAGAAGGGAGAACTTCAAAGGACTTTTGTGGATAATTATGGGAACGAACCCGAACAGTTCTTTATATGTATGGACACGCTTAAGAGAAGATATGGGGAAGATTACGGTAAGATACCATACGGCGCGATCGGATTTTACACATACCTCGTGGACAAGATGGGAACGGGGCTCAAACAGCTTATGGCAGGTGCGAGAAAGTTCAAATTAGATGAGATTAATAGGAAAGATTTGGCTTCTTTGACCGAGAGGGCAGCAGAAATCTCTGGAATACCCACAATTGAAGAGCTCGAGAAGGATGTTATGGAGGGAATCCTGTTAGATTGAACGAAGAGAGGATATTAGCATCTATATATGGCCTTTTGATAGGCGATGCGCTCGGAGAACCGTTCGAAGGGTTGAATAGGGAGAGTATAGTAAGAGATCGGGTTAATCTAAGGGAGATAAAACTTACAGACGACTCGATACTCTCTTTGATCGTTGCATCTTCTTTGATCGAGAAAAAAAGGGTGGATAGAAAAGATATCGCGGGGTCAATACTCAAAAACAGATCTTTTATAGTAAGAATGGGTCCCACGACGTCTTCTGCCATCTCTCACATCGAAAAGAATATAGAATACATCTCAAAAGAGGGGACGACGAACGGTGCGGCGATGAGGGCGCCACCGATCGGCTGGATCATTGAGAGCGATAACATAAAAGAGATTTGTGAAAGCGTCTATCTTTCTTCTTCTATCACACATGGAACGGATGTAGCAATATCCGGTGCTTGTGCAGTGGCAGAAGCTGTCTCAACTGCATTGGACGGATATTCAAGGGAGAGGATAATTGAGAACGCGTTGAATGCCGCCGAGATCGGAGAGAGATACGGTGTTCACGTGAGAAGTGGATATAGATTGAGGAAGCGATTGGGTGAAGTTTTAGAAGACGAGAGAAATTTAGGGGAGATCGCAAAGGAGTTTTGCTATTCCATCGAGACGATCGATACTGTACCACTCGTGATGGCGTCTTTAAAGGAGAGAAAGAATTTTAAAGAGACGTTGATTGATCTCGTATCCCTGGGTGGAGATACAGACACGATGGCGGCTATTGCAGGGAGTATCCTGGGGGCAGAGGGAGGATTAAAAGGAATACCGAAGGAGTGGGTTGATAAGGTCGAGGTCCTCAATCAAAGATTTTTATCAAATCTTCAATTTGCAGATAGATTGACAGTAAGGAACGAGAGAGGGTTGGACTTAAGAGAGATGGCTAAAAGACTTTTTGAGATTAGAAACCCTTAAAGTCGTATTTCAACTGTTTATAATAACCCCTCCGTCATTCACTTCGATTACAATCTCTTCATTCTTATAATCTACTGAAACAGTGAAACCGTCTTTTATCTCGCCAGAGATGATCATCCCTGCGATCTTCGTCTCAAACTCGTTCTGTATCACCCTCTTTAGAGGTCTGGCACCATATACAGGATCATAGCCTTTATCCGCGAGATATTCCTTCGTACGCTCGGTGAGTTCGAGTTTTATCTTTCTATCTTCTAATCTCTCCTTCAAATATCCCATCTGAATATCGACGATCTTCTTCAAATCTTCTTTCGTCAATTCATGGAATACCACGATCTCATCGACCCTGTTTAAGAATTCTGGTCTGAAATGTTCGCGAAGGGATTCCAACGTCTCCTTTCTCATCTCATCATACTCTCGATTGCCCGATATGTACTCGCTTCCCACATTTGAGGTCATGATGATCACGGTGTTCTTGAAATCCACCGTCCTTCCGTGTGAATCGGTCAATCTTCCATCATCCAGAATTTGGAGGAGGATGTTGAATACGTCGTGATGAGCCTTCTCTATCTCGTCCAATAAGATAACGGAGTATGGTTTTCTCCTTACTGCTTCCGTAAGCTGTCCTCCTTCCTCATAACCAATGTATCCAGGGGGGGCACCGATCAATCTCGCCACCGTGTGCTTTTCCATGTACTCAGACATATCTATCCGAATCATGTTCTCTTCATCATCGAAGAGCGCCTCCGCGAGCGCACGAGCCAGCTCCGTCTTTCCAACGCCCGTTGGTCCCAAGAATATGAAAGAGCCTATCGGCCGATTTGGATCTTTTATTCCCGCACGAGACCTGATCACGGCGTCTGCCACAGCTTTCACACCCTCGTCCTGACCTATTACCCTCTCATGTAATTTTTCTTCCAAGCCCAGCAATTTCTCCTTCTCTCCCTCCAACAGCTTGCTAAGGGGAATTCTCGACCATCTACTCACCACTTCTGCAATGTCTTCCTCATCTACTTCCTCTTTGAGGAGCATCTCGTCTTTATTCATTAATTTATCTTCTTCTTTCTTTAACTCCTTCTCTAAATCAAATAATTTTCCATATTTCAATTCTGCCGCTCTGTCTAGGTTATAATCCCTTTCAGCGCGTTCTATATCCTTTTTAGTATCTTCTATATCCTTCTTCAATGACCTTAACCTTGAAATATCCTTTTTTTCCTCTTTCCACCTTTTTTCGAGCGAATTTAATTCCCCATTTAGCTCTTCAAGCTCTTCCTCGATCTTTTTTAACCGCTCCTTCGATGCGGCATCCTTCTCTTTCTTTAGTGCCTCCCGCTCGATCTCGAGTTGCATCGCCTTCCTCTTCACCTCGTCGAGTTCGGTCGGCATGCTGTCTATCTCGGTTCTGATCTTAGCGGCCGCCTCATCAACAAGATCGATCGCCTTATCAGGGAGAAATCGATCGGATATGTATCTGTGACTTAGAACGGCGGCACTCACCAATGCTGCATCTTTTATTCTCACACCGTGATGCACCTCATATCTCCCTTTCAATCCCCTCAATATGGAGATCGTATCCTCTACGGATGGTTCATCGACCAAAACGGGTTGGAACCTACGCTCGAGTGCGGCGTCCTTCTCTATGTACTTCCTGTACTCATCCAACGTTGTCGCGCCGATACAATGTAGTTCACCCCTTGCAAGCATCGGTTTGAAGAGATTACTTGCATCTATTGCTCCCTCTGCCGCGCCCGCTCCTACTACGGTGTGCATCTCATCGATGAACAGGATGACATCTCCTGAACTCTTTATCTCTTTTAAGACGGCTTTCAAACGGTCTTCAAACTCTCCCCTATATTTTGCTCCCGCGATCAACGCGCCCATATCGAGTGCAACGATCCTCTTATTCTTCAACCCTTCTGGAACATCCCCATTTATGATCCTCTGAGCTAACCCCTCTACGATAGCCGTTTTTCCTACCCCTGCTTCTCCTATGAGTGCAGGATTATTCTTCCTCCTCCTCGAGAGGATCTGGATGACCCGTCTTATCTCCTCATCTCTTCCTATCACCGGATCGAGCTCTCCCTCCCCCGCCAACTTCGTGATATCCCTTCCATATTTCTCCAAAGATTCATAAGTCTCCTCAGGATTTTGGGAAGTGACCCGTTGATTTCCCCTTATATCGAACAGGGCATGCATTATTCTGTCTTTTGTCACTCCATGTCTCTCAAGGATTCTTCCACATGCACCAGCATCATCAGCCATCACAACCAAGAGATGCTCAACGCTCACATACTCATCTTTGACTCTTTTAGCCTCCTTTTCAGCCGACTCTAAGAGGCTACTTACCCTTTGAGTGATGTATATCTGTCCTCCAGCTCCGGAAACTCTTGGTAAAGAGGAGAGGGCCTTCTCCACTTCTCCTCTTATATCTTCTAAACTTACGTCCATCCGCTCTATGATCCTTGGAATCAGTCCATCTCTCTGTTCTAAAAGAGCGAGTAATAGATGCTCAACATCCATCTGTTGATGATTATACCTTGCAGCAATCGACTGTGCGCTCTGCAACGCCTCCTGTGCCTTTTGTGTGAAATGTTCTATATTCATACTAATCACCTCATCTTCCTAAGACGGGACACCTCTTTCTTCAACTCATCTATCTCATCTAAAAGGTCGAGTATTATTCCTGCGGAGATCAGATTAACCCCTAAATCCCTTCTTAATCTTTGTATGATTCTTACTTTATCAACCGCACTCTCTCTAAACAAATAACCCTTTTCCCCATATTTTATGGGTGAGATCAGATCCAGTTCTACGTAATGTTCTATAACCTCCGGGTGTAATTTACATCTGAAAGAGAGTTCTTGCATCGAGATAAGACGCTCTCCTTCCCATTCAACCTTTAAAATTGGATAAGACGACCTCTTTCTGATGAACATTTAACTCCCCCGGAATAGATTCCTCCTCGGATCTTCCTTGCATACTTTAGAGAGCTCCTCGAACAAGCGTTTCTCCTCTTCGTCTACTCTCTCTGGAACGACGACCTTCAATTTAACGTACTGATCGCCTTTTCCTCCACTTTTTTTCGGTAATCCCTTTCCCTTGAGGCGAAATTTTTTCCCGGACTGGCTTTCTGGTGGTATCTTCATCTTCACCGTACGATCCAATGTTGGGACATCTATATCGGCACCCATGATTGCTTCCCATGGCATGACAGGGACTTCAACAATCAGATCATCTCCGGAAACCTCAAAGATGCGGTGTGGTAGAATTCTTACCTTAAGATACAGATCACCCGGAGGTCCGCCGTTTATCCCATGATCCCCCTGAGCACTCAAACGCATCTTCGTGCCATCGCGCACGCCGGAGGGTATCGTCACATCGAGTTGCCTTATATGATTTCTTCCTATCGATATACTCCACATTCCCCCGTGATATGCCTCCTCGAGCGTGAGATCAATAAAAGCCTCTATATCTTGACCCTTTCTCGCCCAGCTTCTCGTGGTTCNTGTCCTTTTGAATCCTGTCTTTCTCCCCCCAAAGATCGTCTCAAAAAAGTCACTGAATCCACCAAACTTCTCAAAATCATCCATATTCACGTATTCAAAATGTACGCCTCCATATCCGGGTGGGGGTGTAAAGTCCATTCCTGCCTTCCAATTAGCACCCAAACGATCATATTTCTCTCTTTTCTCTTTGTCACTTAGAACTTCATAAGCCTCATTTATCTCTTTGAACTTCTCTTCTGCCGCCTTTTTATCTTCGTCGGTGTGAAGGTCCGGGTGGTATTTTTTAGCCAGCTTCTTGAAAGATGATTTGATCTCCTTATCTGTTGCGTTCCGATCTACCCCCAGCGTCTCATAATAATCTTTAAATTTGACTGACATGCTACCCCTATCTAATCGTCCCGAGATACTTGAACCTTTGCTACTCTCAAAACTTCGTCTCCAATCTTATATCCCTTCTGCATTTCGGCAGTGATCGTTCCAGATGGGTATTTATTGGTTGATATGGCTAAAATAGCCTCATGAAGTTCTGGATTGAATTTTTCTCCTACGCTTTCATATGGAGTTACCCCATGTCGCTCTAAAATCCTTAAAAGCTGATTATAGATCAATTGAACCCCATCTTCTATATTTTCTCCATCTGAAGACTCTGAAGACTCTGAAGATAACGCCCTCTCAAAGTTATCTATAGCCTCCAAAAGCTCAAGAAGGATTGCACGTTCCCGCTCTGCATTCACGCACTCCTTATCCCTCTCGACCCGTTTTCGATAGTTATCGAAGTCTGCCAGCGTACGGAGATACAGCTCCTCCTTCTTGGATAACTCCTTCGTAAGCTCTTCTATCTTATCTTTCTCCTCCACCTATTTCTCCTCAAATTCTGCATCGACAACATCGTCGTCTCCGCCTTCCAAAGGCGTTTCAGATCCTCCGGCAGTCTGTTCCCTTCTGTAAGCCGCTTCGGATAGAGAATAGGAAGCCTGCTGAAGATCAGAAGATAACGTTCTTATCCTTCCAATATCAGCATTCTCTTTTAAAGCTTGACGCAGATCTGTGACGAGTTGATCTATTCTTGCCTTTTCATGCACCGGTATCGACGATCCAAACTGCGAAAGTTGTTTTTCAACCTGATATGCAAGACTGTCGGCATTATTTCTTACTTCAGCCTCTTCTCTCCTTTTTTTATCCTCTGCTGAATGTGTCTTTGCTTCATCCATCATCCGATCGAGCTCTTCCTTGGATAAGTTTGAGGATCCTGATATCGTTATCTTCTGCTCTTTACCGGTTGCCTTGTCCTTTGCACTTACCTTCAATATCCCATTTGCATCTATATCGAAGGTCACCTCAATCTGGGGTGTACCTCTCGATGCAGGTGGAATCCCATCAAGACGGAATTTTCCAAGTGAACGGTTGTCGCGTGCCATCTCTCGCTCTCCCTGAAGGACGTTGACGTCCACTGCGGTCTGGCTATCCTCTGCAGTCGAGAATATCTCGCTTCTGCGTACTGGAATCGTCGTGTTTCTCTCGACAAGCTTCGTCGTAACTCCACCGAGCGTCTCGATGCCGAGGGATAATGGGGTGATATCTAAAAGCACCACATCTTCAACCTCTCCAGCAAGAATACCTGCCTGTATTGCTGCTCCAACAGCCACAACTTCATCTGGGTTTATGCCCTGATTTGGCTCTTTTCCACCCATTAATCTGCGTACCAGATCCTGTACTGCTGGTATTCTTGTAGAACCGCCAACAAGGATAATTTCATCGATATCCTTTTCAGTGAGTTTTGCGTCAGATAAAGCCTGTTTTAATGGTCCAACACATCGATCCAACAAATCTGAAATAAGATTTTCAAACTTAGCCCTCGTCAGTGTTTCTTCAAGATGTTTGGGTCCTTGGGCATCTGCGGTTATGAACGGAAGATTAATATTAGTCTCAAGGGCGCTCGAAAGCTCTATCTTCGCCTTCTCCGCAGCGTCTATAAGACGCTGTAGTGATTGTGGATCATTTCTCAGGTCTATCCCATATTTACTCTTGAATTCGTCCGCGAGCCAGTCAACGATCCTCTTATCGATGTCGTCTCCTCCAAGATGGGTGTCCCCGTTCGTGGATCTTACCTCAAAGACGCCTTCCCCAACTTCTAATATAGAGACATCGAAGGTGCCACCACCGAAATCGAAGACTAAGACCGTTTCATTTCCCTTCTTATCAAGTCCATAAGCAAGAGAAGCCGCTGTTGGTTCGTTTATTATTCGAAGGACGTTCAATCCAGCAATCTTTCCTGCATCCTTAGTCGCCTGCCTCTGTGCATCGTTGAAATATGCAGGGACCGTTATAACAACATCTCTTATCTTTTCCCCCAGATATTTGGCGGCATCGTCCACAAGCTTCCTTAAGACCATCGAGGATATCTCCTCCGGCGCGTATTCTCTATCCCTCAGCCTTATTCGCACATTGTCATCCGGACCCGGGAAGACCTTATATGTAACCAATTTCACCTCATCGGATACCTCGGAATACTTCCTGCCCATAAACCTCTTTATCGAATAGACGGTATTTTCTGGGTTTAAAACGGCCTGTCTTTTGGCAAGAGGACCAACAAGCCTTTCACCCGTCTTTTTGAATCCAACAACGGATGGCGTTGTCCTTCCGCCCTCTGCATTAATGATTATTGTGGGCTTTCCTCCTTCCATTACAGCAACAGCCGAATTTGTCGTACCAAGATCTATACCAACACTTTTAGCCATTCAAAAATCTCCTGCTTTTTGATTTGTAAGCATTTTTACCCTCACTTTTAAAAGATTTAAAAAAAAACGTAAAAAATTTAGGAAAAGAAATGAGAATCAAATTGATATGGTCACTTAATCTCTATCTTTTTGACCTCTTTTCCCTCGACCTTTGGTAGCTCAATAGAAAGCACGCCGTCCTCGAACGTCGCGTTCACCAACTCTTTATCTACCTCCGATGGAAGCGGTATTGCCCTGTAGTATCTGCCGTAAGTTCTCTCTCTTCTGATATATCCTTCGCCCTTCTCTTCCGTATCTTCCTTCCTCTCGGCACCGATTTCGAGCATATCACCCTTGACGTTAACCGAGATATCTTCCTTCTTTACACCGGGTATGTCCGCCTTGATAACGAGCTTGCCCTCTTTCTCGGCCACATCCACGTATGGTGCCACCGTTCCAATATTTCTCCCGGTTGTTTCAGGAAGCCCCCTACCAACGTACGGCGCCTCTTCTAACATCCTATCCATCCAATTCCACAGCCTTCTTATCTCTTCATGAGGGTCAAACCGTCTACGTATTACCATCTTTTAGCACCTCCTTGTCATAATGTTAGTAGTAATAGTATTTAAAGTTTTCTGTTATATTGCGTTCTCGGTTCTACAAGATCACGTGGTAGTCTATCTCGCCCGACAAGGTAGTTGCAAATGAAGATTTGCAATATGCCAAAAATCTTCGATTTTTGAGCACGCAAAATAGAGATTGTAAAGTTATCGGGTGTTTGAAGAGGGAGATTACAGATATTGCTCGCGAGGGAGGGGTGAGGATTATTGGTACCGGTGGAGGCTTCGGTGTCTTGGCCACGGACAATTGTGAGAGAGAAGGATTGTTCGCACCTTCGCTTCCGGATGAGATAAGAAAAACGGGCGGCGCGTGCCATGAGCAAATTTATTTGGCACTACGAGAAGAGAAGAGGAGGATTCAGAGATACCTTCGAACCATCTTTAAACTCGCATCTATATCTTTCTTCTCCTTTATCTCGAGGATCATATCAGATCTCTTTATCTCCGGTAAAACCATCGAAAAATCTATATCTCCCTTCCCAAGACCAAGATGTTCATCACTCTCTCCATTATTGTCGTGCAGGTGCACGTGAACGATCCGATCTTTGAGGGCTAAAAAATTTTTTACCTCTCCGTTCAGATGTGCATGACCCACGTCGAACGTCAGGGGAAGAGCTTCCAAGAATCCCTCGTATTCTTCTGCCTTTCTCAGAAAGGAAAATGGCCAAAACATATTCTCTATCGAGATTTCAATGCCGTATTCATCTTTAAATTTTGATATCTCGGATAAAGATTTTTTATGCATCTCTTCGGAGATCTTTCTCGTGTGATCCGAGTAATAACCGGGATGTATCACCACCCTCTTTGCACCTATATCCGATGCCCTCGAGACGTAATCTCGAATAACCTCGATTCCTGCCTCTCTCATCTTATCGATCGTGCTTGCCAGATTTATATCGGTTGTGGGGCAGTGTAAAGCATAAACCAGATTAAAAGAATCGAATGCCTCAAAATCGAAGACGTTGTGGCACTCCGTATATATCTCTGCCATCTTCGCCTTCTCTTCTATAATGTTTAATGCGTCTTTAAGACTCATCTCGTAGAATGGAAGCGTCGAAATACCGATCATTAAAGAACGAGAAGGGGTGGTGGTGATTATTAAATTTTTGTTTTTGGTTGGGATATCCTGATCACAAACCACAAAGCAGATATAACCTATTGATTTATATTGGATGGCAGTCAACAGGATGTACAAATATGCAGATGCAGAGATCTCAATTGGATATTGCTCCAACGATTGCACAGTTATTGAATATCGAATATACGGCGGATGGAGACCCGATCGAGGAGATAGTCGAAGAATTTAGCGGAGATTTCGACGAAATTGTACTTCTCATCGTGGACAGCCTCGGTTTTAATATATATACAGATTATCTACATAATTTTGAATATCTCTCTCTGTCTCTCTCGAAGGATATGGCGAGAAGAAGAGAGCAGAAGAGAGAAGATGAGGAGATGGTCTTCAAGCTCAAATCCGTCGCTAGATATACTACGCCGTGTATTGCCTCGATATTCACCGGGAAAAAACCAGAAAAGCATAGGATGTTTTCAACGGATGACGCGTACGAAACCCACCTTAAGTCGATCCTCGAGGTCGCGACGGAGAAGGGATATAAGACCGGAATCGTCATGGAGAGAAGAGGTGCCCTCTCATTCAAAGACAAATTGAGTTTCGTGGTTCCTGTGGATAATCGAGAGGAGATCATATCGTTTGATGAAGAGACGGTTGAAGGAGTTTTAAAGACTTTTTTGAAGACAGACCTTTTGGTCGCACACCTAAGAACGATCGACGTCATAAATGACTACGAGTACTCCACCAAGATCATGAATGGGTTTCTCAGACGAATCGGCGAAAAATTTACCAGATCTGGTAGAAGAGGTCTCTTCTTTATATGCGGAGACCATCCCGTTCACACAGATCTGAGTGAA
>RXIL01000116.1 GCA_004212085.1 Candidatus Methanolliviera hydrocarbonicum | reverse complement strand
TTCTTACTCTCGTTCTTCAACCATCTGGGATTAAACGAAGACGAGATAAAAAGAGCGTATAAAGCTAAGTGGGGTGTTAATTTCAAACGTTTGCGAATCGAAGATTCGTCGCCATGAAAGTCGGAGATTTTTAAATGAAGGAAGATTTAAAGGTGGAACTCTTTGGTGAGAAAGATGCAGAAGAGCTGGAACGGCTTTTTAAAGTGGTCTGGAAAGGTGATTGCAAATCGAAGATTTGCAAACTTGAAAATCAGAGAGTTGAAAATGACGCAAAATACCCATCAAAGTGGCTGGAGAGGAGACGGTACTCAAAGGAGAAGATCCTGGCAGAGATGAATGAAGGATACAATTACTTTGGTGTAAGGAAAGACGGCAGGATAATAGGGTGTTATAAGGCAATAATTACAAAAGAGGGATGTTTTGGGGANCANCAATCCGTCTTACCAGAATACAGGGGAATTGGNGCCGCCGATGCCATGTACGAACAGTTCATAAAATTTGCAGAGGAGAAGGGGTGCGAGAGAAATTACATGAACATTCTTGTGGATGATACGGTCTGCGAACATATAATTGAGAGATACGGATTTAAGAAGTGGGGAGAGCCATACGAACAGATAGAGGGGATGTTCGTACAGATGTACGAGCGAAGGGTAAGATGAAAGAGACAAAAGATGAGGTGATCGGGATACTGATGAAGAAGATGGATCCAGCGAGGGGCGAGATATTTGCCGACATCGGGTGTTATACGGGAAAGGTGTCCATAGAAGCCTCTAAATATTTTAAAAAGGTTTATTCCGTTGATATAGATAAAGAAGCTGTAAAAGATGTCAAAAAAATTAAAGCGGAAAATATGGAAGTTTTCTGTATGAGAGGAGAAGATTTCTTGCGGAAATACAATTATGATAAGGTCTTCATTGGTGGAACAAAAAATTACGATCAGATGTTGGATGCCGCATCTAAAAAAGCGAAGAAGATCATAGCCAACGTGGCTAGATTAGAAACAGCATCGAATATCGTAAAAAAGATGAGAGAGATCGGGATCTTTGAGGAGATGCTCTTGATAAATATATCAAAAAGTTATGAATTAGCAGGAGAGATTGCTTTTAGGCCGCTAAACCCGATTTTTATGGTCATCGGGAGTAAAAGATGTTGATTGGGGTTGGGTTGGGGCCAGGAGATCCAGATTTACTCACGCTAAAGGCCGTAAAAGTTTTAAAAGAAGCGGATGAGGTGATAACACCCGGAAAGATCGCATACAATATAGTAAATAATTATCGTGAGTCGAGACTTGTGCATATCCCGATGAACGAGAGCGCGGATGAGGTGATCGGCAAGCTCTCAAAAGAACTCTCTATGAGGTGTAAAGAAGAGAATATAGCTTTTGCAAGCATAGGGGACGTTATGTTCTATTCGACGTTTCAACACATATCTGAAGCGGTTAGAGATATCGATCCACAGATTAAGATCACAACAATTCCCGGTCTCTCAATCTTCACGTCCATCTTCTCGAGATTGGGGAAATTTGTTGACGATTCGTTGGAGGCCACAACATCGAAAGATTTGGAACTCCAAAAGGATGGAGGGGAAATTGTTGTGGTTTTAAAGGTTAGAGAACCGAAGAAGACCGTTGAAAATTTGAAAAAAAGAGGATACGAGGAATTCGTGTTGATAAAGAAGGCATTTATGGATGGGGAAGAGATAATAAGAGAAATTCCAGAGAAGAGCGATTATTTCAGCACGCTTGTGGGGTGGAGATGAGAAAAGTTTATTTCGTCGGTGCTGGCCCGGGGGATCCGGAATTGCTCACGTTGAAGGCATATAAACTCCTTAAAAAGGCAGATTTGATTATATATCCAGGATCTATTATAGAGGGGGGGTTTCTTAAAGATTTTGACGGGAAAAAGATGAACAGTTATGGAAGATCTCTGCAAGAAATTATAGATAGCATATCTGAGGCAGTAAAAGAAGGAGAAGAGGTTGTAAGACTCCAATCTGGAGACCCATCTATATATGGTGCCTTAGATGAGCAGAGGGAGATGCTGAACGAGAAAGAGATAGATATAGAGGTGGTCCCCGGCGTCTCTTCGGTATTTGCATCCGCATCCTCTTTGAAGATGGAACTCACGATACCTGGGGTTTCACAAACCGTCGCGATAACGAGACCTGCCGGAAAGACACTTTCGCGAGAAGAAGATATCATAGAAGAACTTGCAGAGCTGCCACTGACGTTGGTCATACTCCTTGGAATAGGAGAGCTGGAAGATGTGGTCGAGAAGGTAAGCAGACATAGGGGAAACGTGCCGATCTTTGTCGTCTATCACGCATCGAGGGAGGACGAGAAGATCATCAGGGGTAATACAGGCGATATCGTTGAAAAGGTGAGATCAGAGGGGATAGAGAGAACAGCGGTCATCATCGTCGGTTTGAGAGGAGAACATAAGAGATCTGTGCTATATGAAGATCGCGGTCATCGGATTTAGAAGAGATGAGGCAAAGCTCAAGGATATAGCCAGCTGGATAGGCGGAGAGATTTTTTTCTGGTCAAAAAATATATTCAAAGAGGTCTGGGGAGGTGAAGGCATCGTCGCATTGATGCCCACAGGTATAATCATAAGGGCGATTGCCCCACTGATCGAGAGTAAGTGGACGGACACGCCAGTTGTGGCGATAGATAAAAATATGATGTACTCTATACCTCTTCTCGGCGGGCATCACGGTGCGAATGAGATGGCTTTAAAATTATCCGAATTTGGTCTAATTCCCGTGATAACTACATCGATGGAATTTTACGAGGGGCTATCTGTTGGAATCGGATGCAATAAGGGTGTTAGTAAAGAAGAGATATTAGACGCACTGAAGAATGGATTAGATGAGATAGGGAAGGGTTTAAAAGATGTAAGGGTGATCGCCACGACGGATTTAAAGAAGGACGAAAGAGGGTTGATCGAGGCTGTTGATCAGTTAAAGAAACCTTTGATCTTTTTGAGGAAAGAGGAGATCAATAGCATGGATGTGAAAGAGTCAAAAGCAAGATTAATCGGTCTAAAGAGTGTCTCCGATGCATGTGCCCTCTATTTCGGAGAAGAACTTATGCTTCCGAAGAAGGCATACGGGGGAGTGACGATTGCAATCGCAAGGTAAAGGCAAACTATATGTCGTTGGAACTGGGCCTGGTTCCCCTGACCTCTTGACATTGAGAGCTAAAAAGGCGTTAGAAGATTCGGATTACATCATCGGTCACCAGAGGTATGTAAAGCTCATCGAGGATATAGAGACAGATGCAGAGATTATCATGAGCAAGATGGGAAGAGAGGTTGAGAGGGTGAAGCTCGCCTTTGAGCTCTCAAAAGAGAATATCGTCTCCCTGATAAGTGGAGGAGATCCTGGAATATATGGGATGTCGGGTCTCGTCTCGGAATTTTTGTATGAGGGAGAAGAATCCGAAGTGGAATTTGTACCCGGAATATCTGCCTTCAGCATAGCGAATGGGATATTGGGATGTCCAATCTCGAACGATTTTGCTGTTGTAAGTCTGAGCGATCTTCTCCTGCCATGGAAAGAGATCAAAAAGAGACTGGAATGTGCGCTTCTCGGTGACTTTGTGATAGCGATATACAATCCTTCTAGCAGAAAGCGAAGAGGCAGATTTGATGAGGCGGTCGAGATCATAAATAAATACAGAGATGGATGTTTTGTGGGAATCGTGAAGAACGCCAGCAGAGAAGGAGAAGAACATATAATATGTAGATGTGAAGAGCTGGAGAGATATTCCGAGTTTGTTGATATGAGCACGGTCTTGATCGTCGGGAACTCCAAGACGAAGTTTAATGGAAATGAAATTATGTTCACGCCGAGGGGATATAAGATATGATGGATATGGGGGATTATACGGAAGATGCAAAGAAGATAGCAGAGAAGAGTTATGATATCGTAAGTAAAAAAATTCCTGGAAATTCTCCGAAAGATATGATATTGAAGCGAGTTGTGATAGCAACCGGCGATTTTGATACGAAAGATCTGATCGTATTTAAGAACGATCCGATAAAGACCGCGATTAACGTGATAAAGAGTGAATGCAGAGCATACTGCGATGTGGAGATGATAAAGGCGGGAATAAAAAGATATGAGGTAACATGCGTATTATCAGGTGAAAAAGAAGCTGACATTGAAGAGAAGAAGACTAGAACGTCTGCCGGATTTTATAGGATCAGGGATGAACTAAAAGATTCGATTATCATAATAGGGAATGCACCTTCCGCCGCAATCTTTGTCTATGAGATGGTTAGGGACGGACTAAAACCCTCTTTGATCGTGGCGACTCCTGTCGGATTTGTTAATGCCGCCGAATCAAAGGAGCTCATCAGAAGTCTTAACATTCCTTCTATAACAACAAAAGGGACGCGGGGTGGAAGCACGCTTGCAGTAGCTATATTCAATGGACTTATCGGCTTGGCGAGAGAATGATCGATCCAATCGAGAGGTATGAATATCCGGAGGAATGGATAGAACGTATCTGCCCTAATATTCTTGACAGAAAGGAGTTATCAGATAAGATATCGAGCGGATGCTATATCTTATGTCCGGACGGCAGTTTTTTGAGGAGAGGTATAACGACTGGAACAACCGCTTCTGCCGCCGTCAGAGCGTTATCTGAGAGATTGGAATCTGTATCAGTCGAAACGCCCGTTGGTATAAACGTCGATCTGAAGGTGAGATTGAAAGACGAAGGAAATATCGCTATATCAAAGAAATTCAGCGGAGATCATTCCTTTGATATCACCAGAGGCATGGAGATCGTCGCCAAGAAAGTCGGTGATAGAGATAAAAAAATTATTCTTGGGGAAGGGGTTAGATCGGTGAGCAGATCCGCGATGGATCAGATGATGAAGAACATGGGGAATATCACGGTAAAGATCGAAATGCCTGAGGGGAATGAGAGAGGAAGAAAGATAGGCAGAGATGGCATAAGTATTCTTGGAACGACCGGTTTTGTAGAGCCATGGTGCGATAAGCTCGTCTATGTGAAGAGAGAGCTCTCCAAAAATTATAGAAAAGTGGCAATCACGACCGGGCGGAAGGGGTGGAGATGGGCTTATGATAACACGAATTTTCAGCCACTGGTCTTTGGTATTCACATCGACGAGGGGCTATCGTCTTGTAAAGGGGAAGTTAGTTTGATCGGGATGCCGTCCTTGATCGGCAGATGGGCAGGTATAGATATAAAAGATAAAAAAAGAGGAGAAGAGAGAGAAGATGCTGTAAAAGAGATATATGAGAAGGCGAGTAAAATTGCGAAGGATCTTGTCTCTGTCTCTCTGATCTTTAAAGATGGAGTGGTAAGTTATGGTTAAGGTGGTGGGAGTCGGTGCCGCGCCTAATCTTTTAACTGAAGAAGCAAAAGAGATTCTAAAGAATGCTTCTGTGGTATATGGGAGTGAAAGGGCGATAAACCTTGCAAAGGAATATATAAGAGGTAAGATCGTCGTATTAAAATCTTTTAAAGATGTGAATATCGCAAGCACGGATGTGATCCTTTCAACGGGAGATCCGATGGTATCAGGTCTGAGTTATTTAGGAGATGAGATCATTCCCGGTATCTCTTCCATTCAGCTCGTCTGTGCAAGATTGAAGATCGACCTATGTGATTCCTGCGTTATAGATGGACACGCAAAGGATGAAAAGTATATAAAGGAAGAACTGGAGAAGGCTTTATCCATAGATAGGATTGCAATACTCATCGGTCACAGGAGGATGGATCTGGAAAAGATCTTGAGTGGGGCTAAAAGACTGAAGGTGGTGATCTGTGAAGATATGGGCTATCCGGGAGAGGAGATAAAGTATGGATATACCGATGATATCCCAGAAATCTCGTCTGATATGGTCATCGTAGTCGTAAATCCAAAGGCGGGGGTTACCGAGCCAGGCCAAAGGTGATGGACTCAAGATCCATTCCCATAGGGGTTCGCCGGTTCGAATCCGGCCCCCCGCACATCGATGATCAGTTCTTCTTCAACGAATTTAGACTTGCCTTGCCCAATTTAATTTCCGCCTCTATCGCGTACTGTATAATATCATTAACGGATTGTACATACATTTCCAAAGGCATCAATTCTCGGCTAACGATCTTTAAGGTTTCGAGGGACATCTTACCTTCCTTGACGAGTTGACGACCAGCCTCTTTAGCCGCATCAAATATTTCGTCCACAGGCAAACCCATCTTCATCGCGGGTCTCAATCCCTCCCCATGTGGCCTGATCAGTGCCCCTGCAAATTCCCTCGATGTATTCTTGCACCATGCCTTCATCTGGACAATCATCGGATCAAAGTTGTCAATCTCCCAGAAACCGCAGTTGGATACCAGCACAACTTTTCCCCGTTTACATTCCTCACGCAGCGGGTGACGACAGTGCCCGTCGCGCATCTCGATTGTCCCATGCACGAGTGGGATCATCCGGTCCATCACATTCTTTATCGGTCCCGATACGCTATCCAAATATACTGGTGTACCTAAGACCAAGATATCCGCCTCGCATATCTTAGGAAGGAGCATCTGCATATCGTCCTTCTGCCAGCACTTGCCCGGCGTCTTGGTCCAGCAGATAAACTTGCCTTGGCAGGGGTTGATCTTGAGATTCTTTGTGTAGTAGAGTTCGACTTCTGCCCCCTCTTCTCTCATCCCTTCAAGGAAGGGGTCGAGTATCAGCGCGGTGTTGCCCTTCTTCATCCGGGGGCTGCCATTTAATGCCAGTACTTTCATATTTAATCGCCTCCTTTTTTTTGTTTGATGGTATCTTCAATCAACCTTATGCAAAAGATTAAAAAGCATATCCCTATTTTAATCTTTTCGGTCCTGACGACTTCGTCGTGGGATCCCAAAAATCATAGATTTGTGAGGAGGTAGATAAATTGAGTTGGGTATATATTGATGGGGAATACTATAGGGAAGAAGATGCAAAGATATCGGTATTCGATCATGGATTTTTGTATGGGGACGGCGTCTTTGAGGGAATACGGGCATACGACGGAAGGATATTTCGGTTGAAAGAGCATGTGGATAGATTGTACAATTCTGCAAGGGCGATCTTGCTGGATATTCCCATAAGTAAAGAAGAGATGATTGAACGCATACTGGAGTGCCTGAGAAAGAATGAGCTTGAAGATGCATATATAAGGCTCATCGTAAGCAGGGGGAAGGGAGATCTTGGTATGGATCCAAGTGGATCACCCAAGCCGTCTTTAATAATCATAGCCAAGGAGTGGGGTGCACTATATGGAGATCTTTACGAGAAAGGATTGAACGCCGTGACCGTATCGGTCAGAAGAAACTCTTATGAGACGATGCCGCCGGGTATAAAATCACTAAATTATCTCAACAATATACTCGCGAAGATCGAGGCGGACGTGAAGGGTGGAGATGAGGCGATCATCCTCGACGTGAATGGATATATAGCCGAGGGGACGGGTGATAACATATTCATTGTGAAGGATGGGGCGATAATTACACCTCCCACCACCACCAATCTCAAAGGGATAACGAGGGAGCTTGCCATAGCATCCGCCAAAGATCTTGGTCATGAGGTTAAAGAGATCTATTTCGGCATCTTCGAACTTTACACTGCCGACGAGGTCTTTGTTACAGGCACCGCCGCGGGCATCGCCCCCATAACGAAGATAGATGGGAGGATTATTGGAGAAGGAGATCCGGGGGAGATAACGAAAGCGTTGATGGAGAGATTTAACGATGCCTTAAGGGATGGGACGGCGATTTACAGATAGCCCATGGATTGCCATATCACAGCGAATAGGATGGATGAGAATATCAGCAGCCCAAAGATATTTGCCACGGTATTGGATGCTTTTGTTATGCGCTCCCCGTTCCGGGTGAATCTTCCAAATATCTTTGAGAGTGCCTCTTTGAATATATACCCGCCATCGAGCGGAGTGGCCGGAAGGCAGTTGAATAGCCCAACAATAAAATTTATCCAGGCTATCCAGAAGAGTGCATTGGCGATCCAGAAGAAACCATCTCCAAGAAAGGATGCGGCTCCTACAGGAGAATAAAACGAGTTTAGATCACCGATGAATCCCCCAAATATGAATGGCAGACCATAGAGGGTGAGCCAACCCTTGACGGATGTTAGCAAACTTGGTACACTTTTTATCGCATTTAAAGACTCTCCAGTACTGTAATCAAGGGATATGCCTAAATATCCCCTGGTAGTATCGGCGGGATTTTCTGCGAGTATTACATTGTATTCACCCCTGTTCGTCCCTATCCTGACCTCTTCTCCGGGGGATCTTTTATCCATGGCGCCATAAAAATCATCGAGCGTCTTTGTCCTTTGATCATCGATCTTTAGGATGATCGATCCCGCTGTTATGCCACTATCTCCTGCTGGATAACCTTCAATGACACTATATATCGGTACTCCCTGTGGAGCAATAGAACCCATCACAGGGCCAAAGAATAGAGCGAATGCGACGAAGGCGATTAAAAAATTGCTGGCCACTCCTGCCGAGAGTATCCTTACCCTCTCTTTACTCGTGGCAACCTTCTCTGGTTTTGATGACTTCTCTTCAGGACCAAAGAGCTCATCTTCGTCGATCTCTGTAGCGGCCCCAATAGGTAATATTACGGTCAAGAGGGCGAGCGACTTGACTTTGATCCCCTCCACCTTTGCCAGTATTGCATGAGAAAACTCGTGAACGACCAGTGTCACTATCAACCCAATGAGCCCCCATACGAGTGGGATAAATTGATTTAGACCGGGAATCAAGAGCATATTAAGGGGTGAGGAGAAGGGGCCTGGCGGTGGTGGCGGAATAGTGAGCATCCTTACGTCGGCATAGAGAACCAGTGCAAACATGGAGACCATCGATATGAAGACTAGAGGGATACCTAAAGATGCAAATGCCCTCCAAAACTTCTTCGGTCTCGCTATTCGCTCGAGAAATTTTTGACCTTTAAGCGTTCTGATCATCAAGATTGGGCCGATCGTGGATATGTTGTACTTTTTAAGCGTACCCCTTTTATCCAGATGGTATATCACCATCCAGCGGAGAAAAAATAGAGAGATTATGAGTCCTATTAGAAGATTGGTATCTATCAAGCCTTGAAAACCTCTTTTTTTGGAAAGAGGGATACTATTATTTAACTTTTTCTAAGAATCTCTAAAGAAAAATAAAGATTTTTCGCATGCTTTTTATATGATGAAGCTTGAGAAACCTTTTAGGTGTGAAGATTGACCGAGAATGANTTGAGCGTTAAGATAGAGAATATCGTGGCAAGTATCGATGGGATCTCCGAAACCTTCGATTTGAATCGTATCTTTGCCGAGGTGAGTGGAACAGAGTATGATAAAAAGAAGTTTCCAGGTCTGGTATATAGAGCTAAAGATCCAAAAGCCGCTTTTTTGATATTCTCCTCCGGAAAGATAAATTGCACCGGTGCGAGGAGCTTAGCGGATGTTAAAAGAGCGTGTGATATTCTCATCGAAGATCTCAAAAAGGTTGGATATATCCCCATAGAACCAAAAATAATCGTTCAAAACGTTGTAGCCTCTGCCGACCTTAAAGCGGTGGTTAATCTAAATGAAGTGGCAGGAGCGCTGATAAATGATATCGAATATGAGCCGGAACAATTTCCCGGAATGGTATACAGACTGAGAGATATGCACATCGTAGTTTTGATATTTGGTTCGGGCAGATTGGTGATAACCGGCGCAAAAGATACTGAGAGCGTTAATAAGGCGGCCAGAAGGGTTCATGAGAAGTTGTCTTCACTCGGTTTGATCTAATCTTAAAGATATTTTTGGGATTAAGGGATGGAGAGACGTTATAAAAAAGAACTGGCATCAACGCTTTACGTCGTATTATTGCTTGCCCTAATACCCCGTGTTACAGTTACGATAGAGATCTTTCTCTTTTTGCTATCTTTTTTTATCTTTAGATACCTCTTAGAAGAAAGAGTTTATTCTCAGATCTTTGCTATAATGGCAATTTTTTCTCTTTTAACCCTCTTTGGCCTACCAGAATATCTCATACTCCTCTCCTTGATAATATTTTTGATTATACACTGGATTAGAGGAGTGATGGAGAAGAGTTCCATCTCGGCAGATATGGCGGCGATCTCGCTTTCAATACTAATCTCGGTTCCCTTCATAGGATTGTATGGACTGCAAAGAATGGAGTTCGTATTCTTACTCTCCGTGATAGGAACGATCGTTGGAATATTATTCTCGACCCTCTCTCCCCCAAAAGATTACGGTTGGACGATTCCAACGACGTCCTGTTTTGCTATGTGGCTCTTCCACTCCTTTGGGGAGAGTTCGTACTTCTCTCCCCTTCCAGAATACGTCCTCTTTGTCCTGGTTCTGATGATGCTAATTGGGTATCTCTCGAATAAGGCGAAGGGGTTGATGGATATAACAGGGGTTCACAGCAGCATACTTATTGGACTCCTGGTGATGATATTTAGTGGTTGGAAGTGGTTTTTGGTTTTACTATCATTTTTCATTCTTGGGGGATTATTCACACGGTATAAGTATGATTATAAGGCGTCATTGGGTATAGCGGAGAAGAGGGGGGGTGCAAGAGACTACAGTAACACTTTTGGCAATGGGCTCTCATCAACGGTCTGCGCGATCGGCTATGGGATTTGCAATAATCCGATATTCTTGATCGCATTTTTAGGATGCGTGGCAACCGCCGCGGGTGATACGATGGCAAGCGAGATCGGCGAGACATATAAGGGGAGAAACGTTCTGATTACCAATTTTAAACGCGTTCCCCCCGGAACAAATGGGGGAATAACTATTCTTGGAGAATTATCGGCACTGCTCGGCGTTTTTATAATTTATTTGACTGGCTTCTCGCTAAATCTTCCCGTAAGAGAATTTAGCGTTTTATTTGGCGTTATTCTTGGTGGATTCATCGGAGTAAACTTTGATAGCTTATTGGGGGCAACACTGGAGGGAAAATACCTGAATAATAGCCTTGTAAACCTCTTATCCACCTCTTTTGGTGGTCTGATCTCCGTCCTTCTATACTTTCATCTGCCGTAATAGTATTCTCCCTTCTCCTTCTGTTCCCTATCGAGCCTCGAGTTTAACTTGTTGATCCTTGGTCTCTTCGTATCTTCATCCCGCCTGAAGGTGATATTCAACTCCTTCAGGAATAGGTTCATGCCTTCCCGCATATCCAAAGGACCGTTCGTTCTCCCAAATGTGCCCGGTTCTCCGGAGAAGACGATCAATCTGTCACTTACGAGATCGATCAGATAGACGTCGTGGTCGATGACGACCGCAGTTGCCTCCTTATTCTCGATGAATCTCCTGATAATTCTACTGATCATTGTTCTCTCTTCCACGTCGAGGTGTGCACTTGGTTCGTCCAGGATATAAAGATCGGCATCTCTGCTTAAGCATAGAACGATTGCAATCCGTTGTAACTCTCCACCGCTCAAGTCACATATCTTCTTTCTCATCATCGATTTTAGCCGTAGTGGATTTATGAATTCGGTCTCATAGTGGGGATTCATAAATGGTGCAAGTATCTCGGCGACCGTCAATTCCGTGTCCCCTCTTACGTATTGCGGCTTGTAAGATATCTTCAGATCGAAGTCCACATTCCCGGCGGTCGGCTCTATGACCCCAGATAATATCTTGGCAAAGGTACTTTTTCCGATGGAATTTGGCCCAATTCCGCCTATTATTTCCCCTTTTCTCATATCTCCTGGATTTACCTCCAATGAAAATTTCCCATAAGATTTATATATTCTACCAAACTCCTTTAAGACGGCTAAATTAACATTCGATCGGGGCGCATGAACTTCAAATTTGATGCTCTTATCTCTTATCCTTATATTCTCTTTTTGGAGATCTCCTCTTATATATTGATTTATAGCCGTCCTCGTGGCGAGGGGGTGGGTTATCACGCCATATACCCCCGGTTCTCCATAGACCACATGGACCGCATCGGTTAGAAGATCTAAGATTGCAAGATCATGCTCCACGACCATCACACTCTTCTCCTTTGAGAGTTCCTTTATGATCTTTGCCACCCTCACCCGTTGATAGATGTCTAAATAGGGTGTTATCTCATCAAAAAAGTAAAATTCTCTCTCTTTACTGCTCAACAGGAGGCGATTGCAACCCTCTGCAATTCTCCTCCACTCAGATCCGAGATATTTCTCTCTGAAACTTCTTCAAGCCCCAATCTCTCTGTTAGCTTTTTAA